>JAPLLF010000466.1 GCA_026387715.1 Pseudomonadota bacterium | reverse complement strand
AGCTGCCCGCCGAGATCGCGATGATCCTCGACGTGAAGTTCCAGGACGTGTCGACGGGCTTCGTGTTCGCCGGCAGCGATCCGGACGTCACGAAGTCGCACGGCCTGATCGCGCGGACCACGGACGCGGGCCGCACGTGGAAGATCGTCTACACGTCGACGCGCCCCTACGAGCTGATGTGGAAGGGCGCGTTTCCGTCGCGTCAGATCGGCTACGCCACGCTCCAGAACTACTCCGCCGAGGCCGCGGCGGATCCGCAGACCCTGGTGAAGCCCGACGGTCGCCGCTACGTCGTCAAGACGATCGATGGGGGCGCGACGTGGGCCGAGCTCCCGATGGTGACCGACGCGAGCGTCCAGGAGCTCGGCGTCGGGTTCGTCGACGATCGGCATGGCTGGGTCGGCGCGATGCCGCATGGCTTCGAGACCCTCGATGGTGGCGCGACCTGGAGCGTCGCCGCGGCGATGCCCGCCGCCACCAACAAGATCCGGGTCGTGCGTGACCCCGCGAGCGCGCGGGTCGACGTGTGGGCGATCGGCAAGGACATCCGACACCTGACCCTGGCGCCAGTGCCATGATCTCGTCGATGCGCTCCTTGCTCCTCTCGCTGGTGTGGTTGGCAGGCTGTTACACCGGGACCCCGGCCACGCGGGATGTCAGCGCCTCGTGGCGTGGTCATCAGGCACATGACATCGAGGAGCGCTGGGGGGCGCCGGGCTGGCGTGGCCCCACCGCCGAGGGAACGGTGCTGCGCTGGAGCCACGAGATCATCCACGTGCAATTGCCCGAGGTGACGCCGGTGGAGGCACGTCCCGTCGCGGCGACCGGGACGATCGACACGCCGATCGGGACCGCCGCTCTCCACGTCGAGACGCCCCTCCTCGCGGTGGCTGCGATGCCGGCGATCCAGCCGGGAGAGGTGTGGAAGACCTCGACCGATACGATCGCCGTGGTCGATCCCGCCGGGCGGATCACGCGGGTCGACGGCGAGTCGCTGCGGTGGGGGCCACCGAACGACGAGAACCTCAAGTGGGGCGTGATCTTCGGCGCGCACGTCGGGATGGGGCGGCTCGACACGACGAAGACGGCGTTGCCGTCGGGCGGGCTCTACCTCGGTGGCATGTTGAGCCAGACGCTCGGGCTCGTCGGCACGTTCGCGCTGGTGACCGGCAGCGACGACGCCGGCGGCGCCATGGGCTTCGGCTGGGGGATCGCCGCGCAGTGGTGGCCGGTCAACCGGTTCTCGTTGCGCGCGGGACCGGCGATGTTGCTGACGCTCGATCCGGGCTTCACCGACGCGCGCCTGCACCCGGGCGTGACCACGAGCGCGAGCTACGCCCTCCTGAAGGTCGGGGTGTTCGCGCTCGATCTTCGGTTCGATCTGGCGGCCGCGCGCACCACGACGTTCGGCAGCGTCGGCGTCGGCGTCAACGTGAACTAGCCGACCGCGACGCCGAGCAGCCGCCCGATGCCGGCGGTGACGGCCATCGCGAGCATGCCGCCGACGGCAACGCGCAGCGACGCGCGGAGGACGGGGGCGCCGCCGAGCCGCCCGCCGAGCGCGCCGAGCAAGGCGAGGCTGACGGTGGTGATGCCCGCGATCGAGATCATCCGCAGCGACGTCGGCGCGATCAGGAGCGCGAAGATCGGGAGCAGGGCGAACACCGCGAAGCTGAGCGCGGAGATCCACGCGGCCTGGAAGGGCCTGGCGAGCCCGTCCTGCTCGATGCCGAGCTCGTCGCGCAGGTGCGCGCCGAGCTTGTCGCGCTCGGACAGCTGGACCGCGACCTCGCGGGCGAGGGTCGCATCGAGGCCACGCTGGACGTAGATCGCGGTGAGCTCGTCGAGCTCGGACGCGGGCGAGGTCTCCAGCTCGCGGGTCGGCGACGCCCGCGGTGAGGATCGCCGGCGTCGCCGCGTTCGCCGCCGCGACCCCGAGCATCAGGCTCGCGGTCGACACGATGGCGTCGTTGGATCCGAGCACCGCGGCGCGCAGCCAGCCGGCGCGCCCGCTGCGATGCGCTTCGTGGTGGCGATGGACTGGTGGGCTCTTCATGATGGGCACAGGATCAGTCCACGTCGTGGCCGAGCGTCGCGTCGAGGCCGTCGGCGAGCGTTTGCTTCTCGGTCGCCGACAAGCGCGCCTCGGGGTGCAGCAACGTGTAGCTCTTTGGCGGCATCTCGCCGTTCTTGACCTGCTCGGCGGCGTCGTCGGCCTCCTCGTAGGTGCGCGACCAATCGGAGAAGTTGAGGATCGGTCGGGCCTCGTCCACGTGGTTCTGCACGAGCCAGGACGCGGGCGCGACGTGCGAGTACCAGGGCCACGTGGATTCGTTGCTGTGGCAGTCGAAGCACGCCCGCACGGCGAGCGCGCGCGTCGCCGGGGCGTTCCAGCGTGGTTCGCTCACGATCGGCGGGTTCGTGTGGGCGCGGCCGTACGGCACGAGCTGGATCACGACGAGGAGGCCTGCGAGCACACCGAGGCCGATCGCGAGCTTCTTGAGGCGTGGGCGCATGTGTCTGCCAGGTGCAACACCGAGCCCACGCTACGGAGGTGGAACGCGAGGGGTCAGGAGGTCCTCGAGAAAGAACGCCGCGAGGTCGTTGCGTCCACCGAGGCCCGCCTTCCGGTACGTCGCCTGCGCCTGTTGGCGCACGGTGGTCTCGCCGACGTTCCGGATCTGCGCGATCTCCTTGTGACTCAAGCCCTTCAGGAGCAAGCGCGCGATGTCCTGCTCCGCGCGGCTGAGACCCCACGCGTCGAACTGTTGATCGATCGCGGCGCCGAGCCCGTCGATCAGGTTCCTGGCGTCGCGTCGCCAGCGGTCGGCTTCCTGGCGGCTCGCATCGAGCGTTCGCGTCAGCCTGGCCGCGCTCGAACGCAAGTCACGCGCCTCGCGGACGAGTCGACGCACGGTCAGCGCGGATCGCACGCTCACGAGGATCCCGATCGTGATCACGACCGCTTCGACCACCACGTGGAGGGTGGTCGACCCAGCGCGGGCATCGGTGGCGAGATCGACCGCGACGAGCAAGGTCATCACCGCGACCCCGGCCCCGAGCACGAGGTTGGAGGTGAGCTCACGCCCTACCGGCGTGGGACTGCCGTCGTGTAAGTGCTTGTGATCGTTCATATCATACGTCCGTACGATGGACGCGGAGGCCGGGAGGTCTCATCCATGGAGGGGTCGGTCATCGATCACCTGCACGTCGAGTGTGCGGGTCTCGTGCCGAGCGCTCCCCAGCAACCCAGAGAGGATCCGATGTCGAACCCACCGTCTCCACGTCGTCTGACCATCGCGTTCACGGCAGCCATCGCGTCCACCACGCTCGCGCTGGGCGTGGTCGGAGCATCTCTGATGGGGTGGTTCGCACCCGCCCCGGTGACGGAACCCGACCTTCCGGCCGTCGCCCCGATCCCAGCACCATCCTCGTCGCCATCTCCCATCCTGTTCGTGCCGATCACCCCGGACCTCCCGGCGGTCGCGATCGCACCACGCGTGGAGGTCGAATCTCCCCGCGCGCACGAAGAGCGCGAAGACCGCGAGGACCACGAGGATGACGATGATTGACGAGGCCAAGCTCTACCTCGTCGCCGCGCTCGCGGGCTGCTTCCTCGTGACCTGGCGCGTCGTCGCGGTCGCGCCCGTGGCAGGGTCGACCGCGCCGGCGAGCACGCCCGCGCCGATGCCGGTCGCGCGATCGGAACAGCCCTCACCGACACCACCGCCTGGCTGGCGGCTGGTCTCGCGTGACGAGCCACCCACGCCGACGATCACGCGGGCCCCAATCGCGCGGACCGCGCGCGTCCGCACCAGGAGCTCGTGATGTGGACGTTTCACGCCATGAACACCGACGTGACGGTCGCCGCACCCCGGCTCGACGCACGCGCGGAGCAGCAGCTCGCGCTCGACATCGCCCGGCTGTTCGCCGAGACCGAGCATCGGTTCAGCCGGTTTCGCGACGACAGCGAGCTCGGGCGACTCAATCGCGCGACGGCGCCGATCACGGTGTCGCCGGAGCTGATGGAGCTGCTGTGCGCGGCGCGCGGCCACGTCGCGCAGACCGACGGCACGTTCGATCCGACCGTCGGCGCGGCGTTGCGCGCGGCCGGCTACGATCGGACGTTCCGTGCAGGGGCGCTCGATCGCGCGGCGCTCCCCCTCGCGCCGCCGGCGCAGGCTTGCTTCGCCGACCTCGTGCTCGACGAGGTCGAGCGCTGCGTCCATCGGCCCGCCGCGGTCCAGGTGGACCTCGGCGGCTTCCTCAAGGGGCGCACGGTCGATCGCGCGGCCGCGCTCGCACCCGCCCTCGCGATGGTCGAGGCCGGCGGAGATGCCGTCGTGCGCGGCGCGGGCCTCGATGGCGCGGGCTGGCTGGTCGACGTCGAGGATCCCCGCGATCCCGAGCGCGTCGTCGTGACGTTGCGCCTGCGCGATCGCGCCGTGGCGACCAGCGCCCCGAACCGCCGGCGCTGGCGAACCGGCGCGACCACGGCGCATCACCTCATCGATCCCCGCACCGGTCGACCTGCGGATTCGGATCTCGCGCAGGTCACCGCGGTCGCGCCGACCGCGGAGCGCGCCGACGTGCTCGCCAAGGTCGTGTTCCTGCGCGGCAGCGCCGGGGCGCACCTGCTCGAGGGCCCTGACCTCGGCGGCGTGCTGATCGCGCGCGATGGCTCGATGCGCATCGTGGGCGATCTCGAGGTGGCCGATGCGTGACGTGGTTCGCGACGTCGTCCGCGGGGTGCTCGTGGGCCTCGTGGGGCTCGGCTTGCTCGGTGCGATCGCGAGCCGCGCCGGGTGGGTCGCGATCGCGTTGCCCCGACCCGACGGGGTGGGGCCGTGGCTGCTGTCGCGCGCGACCGGGGTCACGGCGTTCGTCGCGCTGTCGCTCGACACCATCCTGGGCCTCGTGATGTCCACGCGCGCCGGCGAGCGCTGGATCAAACGCGGCCACGCCCTCGAGCTGCATCGCTGGCTCTCACCCGTCACGCTCGCGCTGGTCGCGGGGCACGCGATCGTCCTGCTCGCCGATCGCTACATCCGGTTCGACCTCATCGACGTGGTCGTCCCGTTCGCCTCGCCGTTCCGGACGGGCGCCGTCGGGATCGGGGTGGTCGCGGCGTACCTGGCGATCGTCGTCCACGCGAGCTTCGGCCTGCGCCGTCGGCTCGGGCCTCGGACCTGGCGCCGGCTGCACTACCTGGCGTTCGTGGCCTTCCTCGCCAGCGCGCTCCACGCGATCCTGGCCGGCACCGACACGTCCCGCCCGTGGCTCGTCGGCGTGTACGCGATGCCCCTCGCGATCGTCGGCGCGCTCGTCGTGGCGCGCGTCGTGGGGCACGTGCGCCACGCCGCCAGGCCGATCGCCTCAGCGTGACGGGCCGCGCCAGAGCGCGCGGGTGCCGCCGTCGGGGCGCAGCTCGGTCGCGACGTCGTCGAGCCCGTCGTGGACGATCGCGAGCAGCGCGCCGGCGCTGTCGTCCACCGCGGGTGACATGCCGACGTCGATGCGGAACAGGACACCGGCTTCGCCCACGGCGATCGCGCCGCGGGGCCCCAGCGCATCCGGGGTATGGCCGAACACGAGGTGCGCGACGTCGAGGGCGTCGGCCTCGGCGCGCGCGCGCCCGACGGACGCCTCCCACCACGCGCGCGCCTCGAGGATCGAGTCGGCGCCGATGATCGTCGCGTCGGCGAAGTCGTGGGCGCGGAGGCCGTCCTCGAGGCTCGCCGTCAGATCGCCGAGGCTCAGGCCGTGCGTGTCGCCGGCGTGCGCGAAGAACCAGCCGCCGATGCGTGCCCCGAACGGGCGCGAGCGCAGCCACGTGCCACGTGGGTCGGTCGTGGCGACGATGCAAGGGTCGAGGCCCGCCGTCGCCAGCTCACCGTCGAAGGCGTCGGCCTTGCTGTTGTACGGGTCGGCGAGGAACTCGGCCTCGTGGTTCCCCAGCGTCACGACGACGTGGCCGCCGCCGTCGGTCGCGGCGAGCTCGAGGGCGCGGAGCAGCTCGATCACCTCGACGCTCCGGTCGCCCTTGTCGATCAGGTCGCCGGTGACGACCAGCGTCGCGTCTCCCCCGGTCCAGGCGACCTCTGCCGGCTGGGCCGGTGCCCCGCCGATGAGGCCCGCCTGGACGAGGAGCGCGACCAGGCGATCGTAGCCACCATGCACGTCGCTGATCGCGTACAGCTGCGTGAAGCTCGGTCGATCGACGATCGTGGGGAACGTGGTGAAGTCGCGCGGCGCGCCCTCCCAGCTCGGACAGCTGGGTGACTGGCAACCGCCAGCCACGAGGAGGAGGAAGGGAAGGGCTCCGATCGTCGCGATCCTCAATCGTCCTTCGCTTTGAGCTTGGCGTCCTTGATCTTCACGATCTGCCCCGTGCTCGCGTCGATCTCGAGCTTCTTGTCGACCTTGGCCGACGTGGGCTTGATCTCGATGTCGTAGATCACGTGACCATGCTTCTTCGTCTTCTTCTTCTCGTGGACGATGGTGCCGGGCACGCGTGCGAGGGCGATCTTGCGCGCCTCCACGAGCGAGACCTTCGGCTTGGGATCTGCCGACGCGAACGTCGCGCTCGCGAGCCCGACGGTGATGAGGGTGATGCTGAGGGAGCGGAGCAACATCGCGTGAAGATACGCGCCGACCGGTCTTAACGACGATTAAACCGAGCGGCGCCACGGACGCGCGCGCGGGTCGCTATCGTTTTCGGACATGAGCAGTCAACGCGCGTGGATGGGAACCCTCCTCGCAAGCCTCCTCGGCGTCACGTCTCCGGCGGTCGCCCAGCCGGCAGATCCACCGCAGGCGCCGCTGCCCTCCCCACCGAGCGAGCCGAGCCAGCCCGACGCGCCGGTCGCGCCGCCCACGCCACCCACGCCACCCACCGTCGCAGCGGAGCCGCCTGAGATCGAGGAGGCCGAGCCTGCCGAGCCCCCGCACGACACCACCGACGAGCCGGAGCGGGCTGACGACGGGCTCGTGAAGCACAAGAAGACCAAGATCACGCACAAGCCCGGCAAGTACGTCGAGTTCCGGGCCACCGACGGCTCGAAGTATCGGCTGCGGCTCACCGTGCAACCGATGATGCGCTTCGTGCGGGTCAGCACGCTCCCCGATCTCACGGTCAACAGCGAGATCCGCCGCGCGCGGCTCGGGTTCGACGCGCGGCTCGCGCGGCACGTCCGGCTCAAGTGGGAGATCCAGATCAAGAACATGCACTTCGGGCTCTCGAACCTCTACGGGACGTACGCCCCGTCGAAGTCGGTCGAGATCTACGCGGGCCTCATCAAGGCGCCGGGTGGTCTCGAGCGCGACAGCTACTCGTTCAACGAGCCGTTCATCGAGCGCAGCGTGGTCGCGGGGTTCACCTACGATCACGAGGTCGGCGTGAAGGTGGTCGGCAAGATTCCCGAGACGTCCCTGTTCTACGCGGGGTCGCTGACCCGGACCGCTCCGTTCGGGGTCGACGGCGGAGATCCCGAGGACAAGCCGGTGTATCCCGCGAACGTCGAACCCGACGACATCTCGCTGTCGTCGAGCAAGTGGAACACGAACTTCCGCTTCGGGACCGCGCCGTCGCGGCACTTCGAGACCAGCATCAGCGGCGGGACGCGGTTCCGCACCGATCTCGCGGAGCCCGACTTCGGCGATCGCGTGGCGGAGCCGTACGACTCGGGGTTCGTGGAGGCGCGCCCGTACTACGGCGTGGGCTTCCACGTCGCAGCCGACGCCGCGCTGTCGGAGCCACACTTCCGGCTGATGATGGAGGGTGGGGTGCGGCGCGACGGTCAGCAGCTCGCCATCGACCTCACGACGGGGGCGGCGACCAAGCTCGACGGCAACCTCAACGCCGAGATGGGCTACCTCGTGTTCGGCTGGACCCCCGGCGGGCACTACGGCAAGGCCGAGGACAACGCCGAGCTCCAGGATGGCTGGGAGCTCGTCACCAGCGTCGAAGGCGCGCGGATCAAGCCCGTCGATGTCGGCCAGATCACGTTCGTCGGCCTCACCACCGGGATCCACTGGGAGGTGACGCCGTCGCTGCGCTTGCAGGCGGACTTCGGCTACCAGAAGTACAGCCGCACCGCCGAGGGCACGAACGTCGGTGGACCGGATCGCGAGTACTTCCAGCTGTGGGGAACCTGGCGGATCTGACGCATCTGCGGTCGTGACGCGGACCGCCATCGAAAAACAACTGTCTCCGCGCGCCGGTCCCTGCCAGCATGGATCGGGTGAAGTGCTCGTCGATCGTACTTCTCGCGGTGCTCGGGTGCGGCTCGTCCGATCACCGGACGGCGCCGACCACGACCATCCGTCCGGTCGAGCCGCCACCGACCGCCGTCGCGTGCGCCGACGCGATCCTCGTCGCCGACGGCGGCGTCGAGCGCAGCGCGTGCGCGTCGTCGTTGCCCTCGTTGCCCTCGTTGCCCTCGCCGCCGGCCGGTCTGCGCACGATCCTCCTCGACCTCCGCGACGCGTGGGCTCCGACGTTGTTCGCGCCGGGCCCCGACGGTCGCGCGCCCGCGTTTCGCGCGACGTACCTCGCGCTCGCGGCGGAGCAGGGCGACGGCAAGCCGCTCGCGCCGAACGAGGCGCTCGCGGAGCTGTACGGCATCGTGCCGTCGCTCGCGATCGTGCGCGCCCGGCTCGGGCAGGAGGCGCGCTACCGCTGTCACGCCCAGATCGATTCGGCGCCGATCGCGCAGCTCGCGCGGCCCTACGGCCAGGAGCACGACGGCCTGCTCCGGCTCGGGCGCCAGGTCCGCGCGCAGCTCGGCGCGCAGCTCGAGCGCGCGCGCGCCGAGCGCAAGCTCCCCTCGCTGGACGCGCTCGCCACCGATCGCGTCCTGGGGCCGAGCTACGCGCGCTGGAAGGTCGCGGACGAGCAGTACGCCGGCGTCGTCGCCGCGCAACGCCACCTGGTGTGCGAGGGCTTCCTCGCCGATCAGGACGTCGACGGCGGCCTCACGTGGAAGACCGGCATGGCGCTCGAGTACTTCCAGCGTCGCAACTTCTTGATGCCGAACAACCGGCTCGATCCGGAGACGCGCGCCGCGCTGGCGACCGATCCGCGCGAACTCGACTTCCGGTTCGCGCTGCGCGTGCTGCGCGAGCGGATCGTCGACGCGACCGGGCTCGTCGAGGACGGCACCGCCGGGGCCGGGCCCGCGCCGATCCTCGGCCGCATGCTCGATCCCGAGGCGATGCGCATGGCGCGTGGTCACGAGCAGCCGTTGCCCGACGCGGCGCCCGATCTGATCGCGGCGGCGACCGAGGCCGCGGCGCGGCAGCTCGGCTGGACGAGCGCGGAGGCGACCGCCGCGTTTCTCACCCGCCACCCGCAGGGCGGGCTCGTCGCGCTCCAGCTCCCGGCGGCCCCGGCCTATCACGCCGCGCACATGACCCTGTCCACCGAGATCGATCGCGGCGACGTCTGGTACGACGAGCAGCCCACGCCGCGCATCGTCACGAAGCGCCCGAACTTCGTGCTCTACGCGGACGACCACGGCACCCGCCGCCCGCTCGTGCGGTGGCCGACCACGATCGGCGGGTGGTCCGACGTGGCCACCGGCGCCGGGGTCGTCCGTCGCTGGAAAGAATCGGACGTCGGCCCGCGCGTCTGGCGCGACCTCTACGTCGCGCCGACCTGGCTGCCACCGGGCTCGACCCCCGATCGCGATCTCGTCAAGTGGGTCTCGGCCGGTCGGTGGGACCTCAAGCGTTCGATCATGGGGCCGGGACCGCACGCCGCGTTCGGCATCCTGCTCTTGCCCCACTACAAGGTCGTCAAGTCGGCGCGAGGACCCGATCAGTTCGTCGACAACGGCATCGGGACGCACGGCTCGGCCGTCGTCACCTCGATCGTCAATGGCACGAGCCACGGCTGCCACCGGCTCTACAACCAGCTCGCGGTCCGGCTCGGCTCGTTCTTGCTCCAGCACCGCGACCACGTCGTGAAGGGGCAGCAGCAGGAGTACTACCGGCGCACGGTGCACTTCATGGGGACGTTCCTGGCGAAGATCGACACCCGCGGCTTCCTCTACGAGCTCACGCCCCCGGTGCCCGTGGAGGTGCTTCCCGGCAACATCCGGTCGGCGCGCCAGGTGCCACCGCTGGCGTCGGCGCCCGCGCTGCCCTGATCCCCGCAACTTCTGCCGCGCGTGGCGTCCTTGCGCGCACTTCTTGCGCGGTTGCGCGTGGAGGTTGTCTCGAACCCTCGTCCCGGTCGGCACACCTCGTGAACTGAGGATCCTCGATGCATCGCTCTCTGTGGCCACGCGAGCACGGCGCCTATGCCCAGCTCGGCGTGCCGCTGGTGGTCGCGCTCGTGGCGCGCACCCCGACGATGG
>JAPLLF010000770.1 GCA_026387715.1 Pseudomonadota bacterium | reverse complement strand
GCCCGCGTTGGGGGTCGGCGGCGGCGTCGCAGCCGACGGCGGCACGGCCGCTGGTGGCGGCGTCGTCGGCGTCGTCGGGTTGGCGCTACCGACGTTTCCGCGGTCGCCGGCCTTGGGGAACGGATCGCCGACCTTCTGGATCTCGGGCTTCTTGTCGTCCGAGGGCGTCGCGCTGCCAGGCGCGGTCGGCGTGGTCGGCGACTGACCGAAGATGTGCGACGGGAAGTCCGGCTCCTGCACGCGCGCCGCGAAGTCGCGGGTGAACTTGTTCACCGACGGCTCCATCACGGCGAGCAACGGGCGCGGGAACAGGCCCATCAAGAAGATGCCGATCACGAGCGGGATGAACGTCGCGAGCTCGCGCCCGCTGAGGTCCTTGAGGCCGCCGTTCTTCGCCTTGTCGAGCTTGCCGAAGAACACCTTCTGGAACATCCAGAGCAGGTAGATCGCGCCGAGGATCACGCCGGTCGCGGCGAGCGCGGCGAGCAGGTGCGGGTACGGCAGGAAGTTTGGATGCGTGGCGGGGAACGTCTCGCCGACCTTGCACGCGTACATCAGGTCGGGCGCGCCGCCCGGCAGGAGCTTCGTCGGATCGCAGCCCGCGTTGAACGTGCCGATCAACGCGAGGAACTCGCCGATGAAGCCGCTGAGCGCCGGCAACCCGGCCGAGCCCATCACGATGATGAGGTAGAGCCCCGAGAAGATCGGCATCTGCTTCCAGATGCCGCCGTACTCGGCGAGCCGGCGCGTGTGGCGCCGCTCGTAGAGGAAGCCGATCCCGAGGAACAGGCCGCCCGTGGTGAGGCCGTGCGACAGCATCGCGTAGATCGAGCCGCTGATCCCGTAGGTCGTGAGCGCGAAGATGCCGAGCGCGCAGAACCCGAGGTGACTGACCGACGAGTACGCGACGAGCTTCTTGACGTCGTCCTGGGCGAACGCCACGAGCGCACCGTAGATGATGCCGATCACGGCGAGGATCGCGATCACCGGGCCCCACACGACCGCGCCGTGGGGGAACAGCGGCATCGCGTAGCGGAGGAAGCCGTAGATGCCGAACTTGAGCATCACGCCCGCGAGGATGACCGAGCCGGCGGTGGGCGCCTCGACGTGCGCGTCGGGCAACCACGTGTGGAGCGGGAACAGCGGAACCTTGATCGCGAAGGCCAGCGCGAAGGCACCGAAGCACCAGACCTGCGCGTTGTAGGGCAGCGCGATGCGCGACAGCTGCTCGAGGTCGGTCGTGTACGTGCCGGTCACCTCGGCGTGCTGCACGTAGAGGTAGAAGATCGCCACGAGCATCAGCAGCGAGCCCGTCATCGTGTAGATGACGAACTTGATCGACGCGTACAACCGACGCTGACCGCCCCAGATCCCGATGAGCAGGTACATCGGGATGAGCATCACCTCCCACATCACGTAGAACAGGAAGACGTCGAGCGCGCAGAACGCGCCGAGCATGCCGGTCTCGAGGACGAGCATCGCAGCGATGAACTCGCGGGCGTTCTTCTTGATCGCGTTGCCCGTGCCCAGCAGCGTCAGCGGCATCAGGAACGTGGTGAGCAGGACGAGGAAGACGGAGATGCCGTCGACGCCCGTCTTGAAGTGCGCCCCGAGGCCCGGGATCCACTCGGCGTCGAACACCAGCTGATAGCCGTCGGCCTTCGCGTTGTAGAACTTCAGGATCGCGAGCGAGGTCAGGAACGTGATGATCGTGATCGACAGGCCGATGCCGCGGTGGAGCGTCGTCTCCGCCTTCGGCGTGCACATCACGAGGATGGCGCCGAGCAGCGGCAGGCCGATGATCAGCGGTAGCAGGTACGAGCCCGGCATCACTTGTTCTCCTGGGTCGGGGTCGGGCTGGGATCGGGCGCGATGATCGTGCGCACCACGGTCTCGCGATCGCGCGAGATCGGATCGGTGATGATCAGCGTGACGTTCGCGGTGCGCACGTCGCCGTACTTGATCGTGACGTCGGCGCCGGTGAGCGGCTTGCCCGTCTGCGGGTGGACGTCGGGCTTGCCGTCGCCGTTGATGTCCCACTCGAGGATGGACGTGCTCGTGATGATGCCGCCGCCCGGGAGGGCGTGCAGCTCGAGCTGGTCACCGACGATCTTGAAGTCGAACGACGCCGACCGATGGCTGTTGGTGACGAAGAACACGAGCGCGGCGCCGACGACGAGGCCCGCCAGGTAGCGCTGGACCGAGCCGTTCTGGAACCAGCGCGCCAAACGACCGAACAGGCCGACGACGAACGCCAGCCCGTTGACCGCGACGGTGTCGATGATGAAGCGATCGACGATCTCGAACAGGCCGCGCGCGAGCGTCTTGAACGGCTTCACGATCACGGCGTCGTAGATCTCGTCGACCCAGAGCTTGTTCTTCGACGCCTGGTAGGCGCCCTGCAGCGGACCGGCGACCAGCCGCTCGATCGTCGGCGTCGGACCGCGACCGTAGAACATCCACGCCAGGCCGATGCCGGCGGCGCCGACGGCGAGCGCGA
>JAPLLF010000464.1 GCA_026387715.1 Pseudomonadota bacterium | reverse complement strand
TTGTCCGGGTCGCTGCCGTCGCCGTGCGCGACCTTGTGCGGCTCGACGATCCCGGTCGTCGTGTCGACCAGCCAGAACCGATCGTCGCCGGAGTAGCGCGATTGATCGACGACGACGAAGTACCGCGTTAGCGGGATGTGGGCCTTGTTGACGTCGAAGTAGACGATCGCGTCCTCGAGCAGGCCGCGCGGGACGACGTCGTCGGGGTCGAGCGCGTCGTAGCCGCGCACGATCGGCGCGCGCAGCTCGGGCGCGAGGGAGGGCAGCACGAAGTCGGCGACGTTGACGCTGGAGACCGCGGTCCCGAGCGCATCGGGATCGTCTACCGCACAGGCGGCGAGCGCGAACACGGTACCTGCGACAACGGCACGCATCGACATGGCGGAAGGTTGTACACCCGAACCCCATGTCGAAGCGAAGAGTCTCGGAGCTCGCCACGCTGCTGGCGACCTACAAGGACGCCTACTACAACGGCAAGCCGCTGGTCAGCGACGCGGCCTACGACGCGCTCGAGGACGAGCTGCGCGAGCTCGCCCCCGACCACGCGCTGCTCGCGACGATCGGCGCCCCGGCGAAGGTGTCGGGGTGGGAGAAGGCCCGCCACGCGATCCCGATGGGCTCGCTGAACAAGGCGGTGAGCGAGGACGAGCTCCGCACCTGGGTCGCGCGCTGCGACGAGCTCGGCAGCAAGTCCCGGCTCGCGAGCATCGCCAAGGACCTGATCGTCACCGAGAAGCTCGACGGGATCTCGCTCGCCGTGACCTACGATCGGGGCAAGCTCGTCGACGCGATCACGCGCGGCGACGGCCTGATCGGCGAGCGCATCCTGGCCAACGCGCGCCGCATGAAGGGCGTGCCGGCCGCGCTCGCCAAGCCGGTCTCGATCACCGTACGCGGCGAGATCATCCTCAAGCTGTCGGACCTCCGGAAGGCGTTCCCGGACGCCGCGAACCCGCGCAACCAGGCGTCGGGTACGAGCAAGCGGCTCGACGGCGTCGGCTGCGAGCACCTCACCGTGCTGTTCTACGATCTCGACGGCGAGGACCACGCGAGCGAGGAGACCAAGCTCACGCGCTTGCACAACCTCGGCCTCGGGATCCCGAGCTGGGAGGCGACCGATCTCGACGGCGCGATCACGCTGCATCGCGCGTACGCCAAGGCGCGCCGCGCCAAGCTCGACTACGAGATCGACGGGCTCGTCGTGCGCGCGAACGACGTCCACGTCCAGCAGATGCTCGGCGAGCTCGGCAACCGGCCGCGCGCCGCGATCGCGTTCAAGTTCGCGTCGCAGGCCAAGGTCACGACGCTCACCGAGATCGTGTGGGAGACCGGCGCCTCGGGCCGCGTCACCCCGGTCGCGGTGGTCGAGCCGGTCGTGCTCGCCGGCGCGACGGTGCGGCGCGCGTCGCTGCACACCGCCGGCAACGTCGCCGCGCTCGGCATCGGCGTCGGCGACCAGGTGCTCGTCGCGCGGCGCAACGACGTGATCCCCTACGTCGAGGAGGTCGTGACGTCGGCGGGCGCGCCGGCGAAGCCGCCGACGACGTGCCCGACCTGCGGGGCCAAGCTCGTCAAGACCGGCGAGTTCCTCGCGTGTCGGAACCTCGCGTGCACCGCGCTCGTCGAGGGTCGCATCCAGAACTGGATCGACGCGCTCGGCGTGCTCGATTTCGGCGAGAAGCTGATCGCGCAGCTCGTCGAGGCCGAGCTCGTCGCCGAGCCCGCGGACCTCTACCGCCTGACCGCGCCGCAGATCGCGAACCTCGAGCGGCGCGGCCTCGTCATCGGCCAGAAGGTCATCGACAACCTGATGAGCAAGCTGCCGCTGCCGCTGCCGAAGTTCGTCGCCGCGCTCGGCATCGAGAACGTCGGGCTGCAGACCGCCAAGGCCATCGTCCACGCGGGGTTCGACTCGCTCGCGAAGCTGCAGGCGGCGACGTTCGACGCGATCGCGAACCTGCCGAACGTCGGCCCCGCGAAGGGGCGCGCGTTCATCGACGGGATCGCTGCGCGCGCCGACGAGATCGAGCGTCTCGTGGAGGTCGGCGTGGTGCCGGTCAGCCAGGCGAACGCGGGGCCACTCGCAGGCAAGACGTTCTGCTTCACCGGCGCGCTGTCGCGCCCGCGCAAGGAGCTCGAGGACATGGTGGAGGCGCGCGGCGGCACGCTGCTCGGGGGGGTGACGAAGGAGCTGCAGTACCTGGTGATGGCGGACCCGGAGTCGGGATCGAGCAAGGCCCAGAAGGCCAAGCAGCTCGGGACGACGTGCCTCGACGAGGCGGGCTTCCTCGCGCTCCTCCAAACGAAAACGGAAACGAAAACGAAAACGATTCCGACCCCGAAGCCGACCCCGACGCCGAAGCCGAAGCCGACGCCGACGCCGAAGCCGAAGCCGAAGTCGAAGTCGAAGCCGAAGCCGAAGCCGACGCCGAAGCCGAAGCCGACCCCGAAGCCGACCCCGAAGCCGAAGCCGAAGCCGAAGCCGAAGCCGAAGCCGAAGCCGAAGCCGAAGCCGAAGGCGCGCGCGAAGGTCATTCGCTGACGATCGGGCGCTCGAGCGGCCGTCCGAAATCGCGGATCGAGGCCCGTCACCGGGGAGGATTTGTGCTCAAACCATCCTCTGGATGGATGCGACGGAGCTGACCTCGACGTATCGGCGTGTGCGAGCGCGCACGCTCGCGCTGTGCGCGCCGCTGACGGCGGAGGATCAGGTCATCCAGCCGATGCCCGACGCCAGCCCCGCGAAGTGGCACCTCGCGCACACCACGTGGTTCTTCGAGGCGTTCGTCCTCGCGGGCGCGCCGTTCGATCCCGACTTCGACCGCCTGTTCAACAGCTACTACGAGGCCGTCGGCCCCCGGATCGCGCGCGCCAGCCGTGGGCTGCTCAGCCGGCCGAGCCTCGAGCGCGTCCACGCCTATCGCGCCGCGATCGATCAGCTGGTCGAGCGCGCGCTCGCCGACGGCGCGCTGGCGCCAGCGGCGTGCGCGCGGCTCGAGCTCGGGCTGCACCACGAGCAGCAACACCAGGAGCTGATCCTCACGGATCTCAAGTACACGCTCGGCACGCAGCCGCTCGCGCCGGTGTACCGCGCCGATCTCGATCGCCCGACGCTCGCCGCGCCGACAAGCCTGCGGTGGCGTCGGTTCGACGGCGGCATCGTGCCGATCGGTGCGCCGCGAGACGGGTTCGCGTTCGACAACGAGCGCCCGCGCCACGACGTGATCGTGCGGCCGTTCGAGCTCGCGACGCGCCCGATCAGCAACGCCGAGGTCCGCGGGTTCATCGCCGACGGGGGCTACGACGATCACCGCCTGTGGCTGAGCGACGGCTGGAGCACCCTGCATCGCGACGGCTGGCGCGCGCCGCTGTACTGGGCGGGCGAACGCACCTACGAGCTCGCCGGCACGCGCGCGATCGATCCCGCCGAGACCGCGTGCCACCTCAGCTACTACGAGGCCGACGCGATCGCGCGCTGGCTCGGCGGGCGGCTGCCGACCGAGTCGGAGTGGGAGCACGCGACCGCGGGCGCCGCGCCGACCGAAGGCAACTTCGCCGACGACGATCGGCTGCACCCGGGCGCCGCCAGCGCCGACGACGATCAGCTCGCGCAGCTCTACGGCGACGTCTGGGAGTGGACCGCGAGCAGCTACGCGCCCTACCCCGGGTTCCGCCCGCTCGACGGCGCGCTCGGCGAGTACAACGGCAAGTTCATGTCGGGGCAGCAGGTGCTGCGCGGCGGGTCGTGCTTCACCCCACGCGGGCACGTGCGGGCGGCCTATCGCAACTTCTTCCCACCCGCGGCGCGCTGGCAGATGTCCGGCGTGCGGCTCGCGAGAGATGCATGACCGACGACGGTGATCTCGATCAGGGAACAGATGACGTGCGCGCGGGGCTGCGGGCGCCACACAAGCACCTGCCGTGTCGGCTGCTCTACGACGCCCGCGGCGCCGCGCTGTTCGAGCAGATCTGCACGGTCGACGACTACTACCTCACGCGCTCGGAGCTCGCGCTGTTCGACCAGCACCTGCCGGCGATCGCCGCGGCCGTCGGCCCGCGCGCGCGGGCCATCGAGCCCGGCAGCGGCGCGGGCCGCAAGACGCGCATGCTGCTGACCGCGCTCGAGCGCCCGGCCTGCTACGTCCCGATCGACGTGAGCCGGGAACAGCTCGAGGACACCGCGCGCGCGCTGCACGCCGCGTTTCCTGAGCTCGACGTCCAGCCCATCCACGGCGACTACACGCGCCCGATCGAGCTGCCCCGCGCGCGCGTCGCGTTCGCGCGCACGCTCGTGTTCTTCCCCGGCTCGACGGTGGGCAACTTCGAGCCGGCCGAGGCGCGCGCGTTCCTCGCGCGGTTCGGCGAGCTCGCGGGCAGCGGCGCGCTGCTGCTGCTGGGCGCCGACGCGAACGCCGAGCCCGCGTCGCTCCTGCGCGCCTACGACGACGCCGAGGGCGTGACCGCGGCGTTCGATCTAAACGTGCTCGCGCACCTCAACCGCACGCACGCCGCGACGTTCGACCTCGGCGCGTTCGCCCACCGCGCGACCTGGGACGCGGCGCGCTCGCGCATCGAGATGCACCTGGTCAGCCAGCGGCGCCAGACCGTGCACGTCCGCGGCGAGGCGTTCGAGCTCGAGTGCGACGAGCCGATCGTGACCGAGCACTGCTACAAGCACCGCCCCGAGGTGCTCGCCGCGCTGCTCGCCGAGGCCGGCTGGGGCGTCGAGCACGTGTTCGTCGATCCCGACCAGCGGATGCGGCTGTGGCTCGCGGTGCGTGCGTGATCGAGCTGATCGGCGTCTCGAAGCGGCACGGCGAGACGTGGGCGGTGCGACCGTTGACCCTGCGGATCGCCCGCGGCGAGCTCGTCGTCGTGGTCGGCGAGTCGGGGAGCGGCAAGACCACGCTGCTGCGGATGATCAACCGGCTGATCGAGCCGGACGAGGGCGAGGTCCGCATCGACGAGCGCGCCGTGGCGACCCAGGACGCGATCGCGCTCCGCCGCACGATCGGCTACGTGATCCAGCAGGTCGGCCTCCTGCCCCACCACACCGTCGGCGACAACGTCGCGATGGTCCCCCGCCTGCTCGCGTGGCCCGAGGCCGACGTCACCGCGCGGGTCGACGAGCTGCTCGAGCTCGTCGGGCTGCCGGCGGCGACGTATCGCGCACGGTTCCCCGATCAGCTGTCGGGTGGGCAGCGGCAGCGGGTCGGCGTCGCGCGCGCGATCGCGTCGCGCCCGCGCGTGTTGCTGCTCGACGAGCCGTTCGGCGCGCTCGATCCGATCACGCGCGGGGCGCTGCAGGGCGAGCTGCGCCGGATCCATCGCGAGCTCGCGCTGACCTCGATCCTGGTGACGCACGACCTCGTCGAGGCGCTCGCGCTCGCCGACCGCATCGCCGTGATGTTGCGCGGCGAGCTGGTCCAGATCGCCACGCCGGCCGAGCTGATGACCGCCCCGGCGCACCCGTACGTGGCGAGCCTCGTCGCGATGGCGCGCACCCAGGGCGAGCTGCTACTGCGCACACGGACGCCGTCGTGAGCGAGCTCGGCGATCTCGGCGATCTCCTCCGTGGGCTCCCGCCGCTGCTCGCGAGCCACCTCGCGCTCGCGCTGGTCGCGCTCGCCCTCGCCGCGGCGATCAGCTTGCCGCTCGCGATCGTGGCCAGCGCGCGCCCGCGGCTCGCGTTCGCGGTGGTCACGATCGCCGGCGTGATCCAGACCATCCCCGGGCTCGCGCTGCTCGCGCTGATGGTGCCGGTGCTCGCGGCGACGGGCCTGCTGTCGCCGTTCGGCTTTCCGCCGGCGGTGATCGCGCTGACGCTGTACGCGATCCTGCCGATCCTGCGCAACGCGGTGACCGGGCTCCGGGGCGTGGATCCCGCGATCGTCGACGCCGCCCGGGGCATGGGCATGGCCCCAGGCCAGATCATGCGGCAGGTCCAGCTGCCGCTCGCCGCGCCCGTGATCGCCGCCGGGCTCCGTACCGCGACGGTGTGGACGGTGGGCGCCGCGACGCTCGCGACCCCGATCGGCCAGGCCTGCCTCGGCAACTACCTGTTCACCGGGCTCCAGACCCGCAACTTCGCGATGCTGCTCGTCGGCGTCGC
>JAPLLF010000497.1 GCA_026387715.1 Pseudomonadota bacterium | reverse complement strand
CACGGCGTCGCGCCGCGATGGTGGGTTCACCGTGCTCCGCGAACTCATCGACAACGCCGACGGCGCGCGCGGTCTCTTCTCCGCGCAACTCTGGATCGGCGCCACCGCGCTTCTCTTCGACGGCGCCCGGGGCATCGCGCTCGCGGGCGTGATGGGTGGGCTCGACACCGAGGTCACCGGCAAGACGACGCGGATCCTGCTCGAGAGCGCCGCGTTCGCCGGCAAGATGATCCGCAAGACGTCGCGCCGGCTCGCGCTGCGGTCGGAGGCGTCGCTGCGCTTCGAGCGCGGGATCGACGCCGAGCTCGCGTCGCTCGCGAGCGCCCGCGCGGCCCGCCTGCTGTGCGAACACGCCGGCGGGCACGTCGTCGGTGACCTCGTCGATGCGTATCCCGGGCAGCGCCCGGTCCCGGCGATCTCTCTGCGGCTCGCGCGCGTGCAGCTGGTGTCGGGGGTCAAGACGCTCGACGGCGCGGCTTGCCGCGACGCGCTCGAGCGCCTCGGCTGCACGGTGGTCGGCGCCGGCGCCACGTTCGACGTGACGCCGCTGTCGGCGCGCCCCGACCTGGCACGCGAGATCGATCTGATCGAGGAGATCCTGCGCGTCACCGGGTACGAGCACGTGCCCTCGACGCTGCCGATGCTGCACGTCGCGCCGCCGCTGCAGGAGCTCGATCGCGCGGACGTCGTGCGGCGGGCGCTCGCCGCGGCCGGCCTGGCCGAGGCGATCACGTTCGGGTTCCAGTCGGTGGAGCGAAATGCCTCGCTCGGCCTGGCCGCGACCGATCTGCGGTCGCAGCCGATCACGCTACGCAACCCGATGAGCCTCGATCAGGCGGTGATGCGCACGTCGCTGCTGCCGAACCTCGTCGCCGCGATCACGCGCAACCAGAGCTTCGGTCGCCCCGACGTCGCGATCTTCGAGGCGGGCAGCGTGTTCCTGCGCCGCGACCAGGGTGGGGGAGGCGGGCCGATCCACGGCCAGGCCGACGAGCCCACCTGGGTGTGCGGCGTGCTCGCGGGGCATCGCCCGGGGCACCTCGGCGACGGCACCGCGTGGGATGCGCTCGACGCCAAGAGCTTCGCGCTCGTCGCGATCCGGGCGATCGCGGGTGATCGCGACGTGCAGGTCCGCGCGATCCGTGACGTCGCGTACCTCCACCCCGGCGTCGGCGGCGAGCTCGTCATCGAGCGTGGGCGGGTCGGCGTGTTCGGAGAGCTCCACCCGGCGATGCGCAGCAAGCTCGGCGTGACCGGCGCGGCGTTCGTGTTCGAGGTCGATCTGACCAAGCTGGGGGTCGCAGGGCCTACCCAGATGAAGCCGATCACGAAGTTCCCGGCGAGCTCGCGCGATGTCTCGTTGCTGCTCGCCGAGGCGATCCCGGCTGGGGCCATCGAGACCGCCATCCGTGCCACCCACGAGCCGCTCGTCGACCGGATCCGGCTGCTCGAGGACTACCGCGACGCCAAGCTGCCCCCCGGGCAGAAGAGCATGCTGTGGTCGATCTCGTACCGCGCGCCCGACCGCACGCTCACCGACGTCGAGGTCGACAAGGCCCACGAGGGGATCGTCGGGCGCCTTGTCGAGAATCTTCCGGCACAAAGACGTTAGCCATTCCAGGCAGTTAAATGTAGGCTTGCGATCATGGCACGCATGACCAAGGCCGACATCATCGAGTCGGTCTACGAGAAGGTAGGCGGATTCTCGAAGAAGGAAGCGGCGGAGATCGTCGAGACCGTCTTCAATGTCGTCAAGGAGACGCTCGAGCGCGGAGAGAAGATCAAGATCTCCGGATTCGGCAACTTCGTCGTGCGCGACAAGAAGGACCGCATGGGCCGCGATACGCAGCGCTCGGAGCCGATCCTGATCCCGGCACGTCGTGTTTTGACGTTCAAGCCGAGCCAAGTGTTGAAGAACATCCTCAACGGGCTACCACCCGTCTGAGTTTCAGGTTAATAACCCTCGCTCCTTTCGAGGCGTAGCGCAGCCTGGTAGCGCACCAGACTGGGGGTCGGGGGGTCGCAGGTTCAAATCCTGTCGCCTCGACGGAATCGGACGGTCTCCCCCCAGGAGACCGTCCAACTTTTTTTGGGGGACGACATGGCCAAGCCGCTCGTGCTCTGTTCGAACGACGACGGCATCGACTCGCCGCACCTCCTCGCCCTCGCGGATCTGATCGCCGCGTTCGCCGAGGTCGTCGTCGTCGCCCCGGAGCGGCAGCGGTCCGCCGCATCGCACGCGATCACGTTGCACAAGCCGCTGCGCCTCACCGAGCGCGCGCCGGGGCGCTACTCGCTCAGCGGCACGCCGGTCGATTGCGTGTACGTCGGCGTGATCAAGCTGTGCGGCGGCCGCAAGCCGGACGTCGTCGTGTCGGGCGTCAACGATGGCTACAACCTCGGCTCCGACGTCTTCTACTCGGGCACCGTCGCGGCCGCCGTCGAAGGCGCGCTACGCGGCGCGGCGGGCATCGCGCTGTCGATGAACCCGCGTGCCACCGATCCGGCCCACGCGATCGCGTTCGGCGCGTCCGTCGTGCGCGCCGCGATCGCCGAGCCCGTGCCCGGCACCGTGCTCAACGTGAACATGCCGGGGGTCACGACCGACGCGTACGAGTGGACGACGCTGGGCCGTCGCTACTACGAGGACGACGTGGCCGAACGCCTCGATCCGCGGGGTCGGCCGTACTACTGGGTCGGCGGTGGCCCGACGGGGCACGCCGAGATCGCCGGGACCGACTGCGTCGCGATCCACCGGGGCCACAACAGCATCACGCCGATGCATCTCGACCTCAACGATCGGCCACGCATCACGACCCCACCATGGGCACTCGAAGGGTTTCGGGTGATAGTCTCGCCGACGTGATGCGATGGTTCGGCGGTCTCGCGGTGGTGCTGGCGTGCTCGGCCTGTCCGGGTAAATCGACGACGACGGGGTCGGGCACCGGCACCAACAACCCCGGAAGTGGCGGGAGCGGCAGCGCGAAGCCCGACGGCGCCGATCCGACCGTGACCTCGTGCGACGCGGCCAAGGCCAAGGTCGCGAGCCTGTACCGGGTCGAGGGCCTGACCGGCAAGGACGCCAAGCGGATCGACGACTTCGTCGCCGACAACGTCGCGATGGTGATGGCCGATTGTGCCAAGCAACCGGCGAAGGTCGTGCCGTGTCTCGCCTCGGCAGCGACGGTCGCCGACATCGAAACCAAGTGCCTCGAGTTGCTCGACGACGAGGGCACCGAAGGCGACAAGCTGCGCCGGGTCGAAGACTAGGCAAGCGGAGGCTCCATGAAGCATCTCGGTCTGATTCTCCTCCTTGCCGCGTGCGGCCCGAAGCCCACCCCGATCGGCAACGCGGGGTCGGGGAGCGCGGTCGAGCACGACACCCGCTCGCCATACCTGCAACGCCGCGACGTCGCGTGCCGCAAGGTCGCCACGCGCCTCGTCGCGTGCGCCGTCGCCGATGCCAAGGCCGAGCTCGACGCCGGCTCGATCAAGCAGGCGCAGTACGACAAGGACACGAGCGCCGACGTTCAGGCCAAGCTCGCCGCGGAGTGGAACGACACCTGTATCAAGCCTGGCACGACGCGCCAGCTCCGCGTGCTCGAGGTCTGTGAACGGGAAGAGCAAGCCTGCGATCCCCTGCTCGAGTGCCTCGCGCACCTCAACGACAAGGAACCCTGATGCGAACTCGTTCGACGATTCACGCGATCCTCCTGACGAGCACGCTCGTCGCCTGCGGCAGCAAGACGGAGACCGGCAGCGCCGGCAGCGCCGCGGGTAGCGTGGGGAGCGCCAAGCCGATGCCGGTGATGCCGAAGGCCTCGGAGGGTCCGCTGCCGTCGATGCCCGCGCTCGAGCTCGCCGCCGACGACAAGCGCGACGCCAAGGTCACGCTCGGGCACGCGCTGTTCTTCGACAAGCGGCTGTCCGGCAAGGCCGATCGCGCGTGCTACTCGTGCCACCAGAACGAGGACGGCAACGGCGGGCACGATCCCCTCGCGATCGGCTCCGGCGACAAGGTGCTGACGCGCCACGCGCCGGTGATCTGGAACGTCGGGTACTGGAAGAACGCACTCTACTGGGACGGTCGCGCGAAGGATCTCGTCGCCAACGCCAAGGGCGCGTGGGGCGGCGGCAACATGGGCGGCGGTGACGACGCCGCGCTCGAGAAGAAGGCGGCCGAGCTCGCGGCGATCGCGGGCTACAAGCCGATGTTCGAGGCCGCGTTCGGCAAGACCGAGATCAAGGCCCAGCACGTCGAGGAGGCCCTCGCGGAGTACGAGCGCACGCTCGTCTGCAAGGACACCGCGTACGACAAGTTCGCCGGCGGCGACAAGGCCGCGCTGAGCGAGCCGCAGAAGAAGGGCCTCGACCTGTTCATGGGCAAGGCCGCCTGCAACACCTGCCACGCGCCGCCGTTCTTCTCGACGGCGATGGGGGTCGAGGGTGGCATCTACTTCAACATCGGGATCGGGACCAAGGGCGTCGAGGAGGCCAAGGTCGACGTCGGCCGCATGAAGATCTCGAACAACCCGGACGAGTGGGCGGCGTTCAAGCCGCCGAGCTTGCGCAACGTGACGAAGAGCGCGCCGTATTTTCACGACGGCTCGGTCGCCAAGCTCGAGGATGCCGTGCGCCTCATGGCGGGTGGTGGCATCGACAACAAGGCGAAGAGCGGCGCGCTGGTGAATCGCCAGCTGTCGGATGCCGAGATCGCGGACCTGATCGCGTTCCTGGGCGCCATCGAGTGCGGCGGCAAGCTCGACGAGCCCAAGCTGCCGTAGTCAGCGCAGTGCTCCGCTCAGGAGGCCATGTCGTCGCGCGCAGCGTGCCCCGATGCCTCTGATCCCGAAAGGTGCTCGAGCACGCGCTTGACGATCACCGCCGCGAGCGCGGTCACCGACGACCGCACCACCGAGTGCAGGATGGTCTCGCCGTGCGTGGCCTGGCCGAGGGCCTTCGCTAGGGTCTTGTCGGGTGCGCGCCGACGCCCGAGCATGTAGCCGACGGCGACCCCGACGCCGAGCTCGATCCATGGGCGTGCGCGAGACGAGCGTGGGTCGGTCGGGCGCTCCGTCATCATCGATGCACCAGGCGTGCGATGAGGTAGCCGGCACCGAGCCCGATGCCGACCGCGAGGAGCGGGTTCTCGTGGATCAGCTCGCTGAGCGCATCGACGCGATGTTCGATCCGGTCGGCGGCATTGCCCGCGAGCGCGGAAACGGCGGGGGCGACATCATCAGCTGCTTTCGTGACCTGGTTCGACATGCCTGAAGATCTTGCAGACGACGTGCCACCGCTTCGTGCCATCCGACCCCGTCGGGGCTCGTCGGGGCCGTGGCGATCGTGCACGTTCGCGCAGGTTTGGCGCGCTACCGCCCGAGCGCGGCGGTCCGCACGGCGAGCTCGCCCTCGGCGACGGCCGTGCGCAGCTCGAGATCGCGCAGGCGTGCGTCGGTGATCGCGTCGAGCGCGTCGAGCAACTCGACGATGCCGCCCTGGCCGCTGCGGTAGGCGGTCTCGGCCATCGTTCGCAGCGACGCCACCCGCGCGAGCGCCTCGGTCTCGAACTTCGTCAGCGCGGCCCGGCGCGACGCGAGCACGGCCGTGCCGCGATCGAGATCGATCGCGAGCTCGGCCGCTCGCGCCGTGACCTCGAGCGCGGCCCGGTGGGCCTCGGCGCGCGCGTGGGCGATGTCGCCCTGACCGCGGTCGAACAGCGGCAGCGGGATCGTGATGCCGGCGCCGACCGCGACGCCGCCTGGATCGCTGGTCGCGAACGCCTGCATGCCGAGCACCGGCGTCGGGATGGCATCGGCGCGCGCGCGCGCCTCGTCAGCGCGCGCGGCCAGCTCCTCGGCGCGAGGGACGGCGAGCTGGGGATGTGCAGGATCGATCGTCGCGGGCCCGGCCTCGCTCGTAGCGAGCGCGCCGACCACGTGTGGATGCCAGTCCGCGACGCCGACGGCCCGCACGAGGTCGCTGGTCCGGGCGAGCTCGTCGACCCGCGCGTCCTCCAACCGACTGGCGAGCGTCGCGATCGCGAGATCGAGGCGCTCGAGCGCG
>JAPLLF010000611.1 GCA_026387715.1 Pseudomonadota bacterium | reverse complement strand
ACCGAACGGTCCCGTGGGCATGGTCAGCCCGGCGAACACGTACGTCGGCCTGACGCACGCGGGTCCCGGCACCGCTCCGGGTGAGCCCGGCAAGTACTACCCGACGCAGAAGCGGAACTACATCCGCGTCGTGGCGGCAGACGACTTCCAGGGCGCAGCCGACGCGCCGGAGGCGCGCGACCAGGCGGGCCCGGCGCTCTCGCCGCTGGTCGCCGCGCAGGTCGGCCTGCGCGGCTTCGTCGTCGGCATCGGCGTCATGACGACGGGCGTCACCCAGCGCGCGCTCGCGGACCCGGGCGCGTTGCCCGCCGCCAAGATCGGGCATCGCTTCGAGGCGCGCTACGCCGGCATCGCCGGGTCGCTGCGGCGCGACACGGTCGCGATCGGCGTCGCGCGGCGGCTCGGCGACTCGTTCGCGGTCGGGGTGAGCGTCGCCGGCTCGCGCGTGACGGTCGGCGAGACGCGCCGGCTGTGGGCGGGGTTCGACGGCCGCGACGCGCTCGGCGATCCGCAGCACGACCTCGAGGTCAGCCTCGTCGCGGACGATCCGTTCGTGCCGTCCGCGGTGTTCGGCGTGCTCGTCGCGCCCGCCGGTTCGCCGCTCGAGCTCGGGGCCTCGATCGGGTGGAGCGGCAGGGTGCACGCCGACGGCACCGTCGGGGCGGTCGGCGCGACCGCGGGCCCGACGGGGGTGCTCGCGACGCCGACCGCGGCGATCACGCTCCGCCAGCCGTGGACCCTCCGCGGCGGGGTGCGCTACCTCGGCGAGCGGTTGATCGTCGAGGTCGGCGCCGACTACTGGGCGTTCGACGCGCGCGCGGCGGCGACGAGCTGGCAGGTCGCGGGCGTGCGCGTCCGCGATCCGAGCGACTTCGAGGTCGCGCTCCCGCCGGTGCCGTCCCGGATCTCCGCGCGCTCGCACCTGGCGATGCGCGGCGCGATCGACGTCAACGTGATCGAGGGCTTCCTGTGGATCACGGGCGGCTACGCGTTCGCGCGTGGCGGCACGAGCCTGGCGCGGCTGTCGCCGACGTTCGGCGATCTCGGTGGGCACACGCTCGCGCTCGGCCTCGAGAGCTACGCCGGTGGCGTGACGCTGACGTTCGGCTACGCGCGGACGTTCTCGACCCGCCACGCGGTCGCCGCGCCCGACCTCCTGCTCGACAACCCGTTCCACGCCGGCGACGGGCGCGCGCCCGGCGGCAGCTACGACGGCTCGATCGATCAGCTCGGGCTGTCGCTCGATCTCGAGCTGTAGGAGCGCGCGCTGCTGCGCGCGACGATCCCGCTGAACACGAGCGTCGCCACCATCATCACCCCCGCGCTGACGATGAAGATCACCCGGTAGCTCGCATGATCGGTCGTGTCGCCCACCGCCATCGTCCCGATCGCGGAGGCCAGGGTCGTGCTCGCGGTCAGCGTTCCCGCCATCCGGGATTGCCACGCAGGGGGCACGATGGTCATGCGAAAGATCTCGAACACGGGCTCGATCGCCCGCAGGAAGAAGCACAGCACGACGTACGACACCGACGCGACAAGCTCGGTGTGGAACACGGCGAGCACGACGATCATGGTCGACGTCAGCACGAGCATCGCGAGCATCAGGCGCTCGTTCGACCATCGCTTGCCGAGCCAGGGAAGCAGCAACGAGCCGGGGATCGCTGCGGCGTTTGCCAGGCCCATAGTCGCCGCGATCCACACCGACGACGACGACAGCGACTCGTCCATGTAGACGTTGAAGAAGTAGCGTGGCGCGACCTCCCCCAACGTGAACAGCAGGCCGAACACGGCGGTGATGTTGACCAGGGTGCGGATCGTGCGATCGGAGCGGGGCGCGATGGCCGGTGCCCTCGTGTCGTCGAGCTCGCTCGGCGCGGCGGGCAGCTCCGGCCGATGCCGCAGGAAGATCACCAGGCCGAGCGCGAGCGTCAGCGGCGCGACGAGCAGGGACAGGCGGTACGGCGTCGCGTTCGCGTCGGGGACGCCGAGCAGCGCGCCGAATGCGAAGGGCGCGACCATCATCAGGAGCGCACCCAGGAGGCCGGCGCCACCCGCGGCGAGCTGCTCGAACGAGAACGCGAGCATCCGATTCTGGGCGGTCGTGAGCTGCATCAGGTACGACAGCCGCGCCACGAGGACCATGGTGCCGCCGAGCCACGCCATGCAGTTGGTGACGAACAGCCACGGCGTCTGCGCCACCTGCGGCAGCAGATCGGTGACGCACAGTCCGGTCAGGCCCACCATGCAGATGATCGAGCCCGCGATCAGCTGCGGCCTCGGCCCCACGGTCCGTCCCAGATGGCCGATCGCGTAGGCGCTCACCGACTGGGTGAGGATGCCCGCCCCGAGGAGGAGCCCGATGAAGTTCGCGTCGTAGCCGAGCCGCAGCAGGTAGAGGTTGAAGATGATGATGTAGACGCCGGAGTACGCGAGCTCGAAGGCGCACGAGAGCCAGAGGAACCCCCGCATCGCGGGCGCCATCTCACGCGCGTAGGCTACGAATTCTCGAGGCACGGTTGCTTTCACGTACCCGTCCACGCCTACCACGATCACTGTATCAGGACGTGCCGGACGCGCGGCGTGATGACGGTCCAACCGTGTAGACTGGAGTTGATGACTCCTCCGGGCTCAGGGTGGACGTACTTGATGAGCCGGCAGTGGTCGATGTGGAAGTCGGCTGGCAACATCTCGTTCTCGGCCGTCGGGGAGCGCTTGATCGGCCGACCGTGCGCGGTTCGCGTCGAGGGCGACCGCGGCAAGGTGCACATCTTCCTGGGCACCGGGGCACAGGACGCGTGGCAGGACGAGCTGCGTCGTCGCGCGGCGACCACGCCTTCCCTGGTCGAGGACGCCGCGGCCGGTGTGCTCGCGCGGGGTGCCGAGCTCGTCGGCTACCCGCTCGAAGTCGGACCGCCGGCGCGGCTCGCGGATGCGGCGCTGATCGAGGTGGCGCGCAGCTTCTACGATCGCTTCCTGACCTACACCGTCGAGCACGCGAGCTCGTTCATGGTGGTGGAGATCGTGTCGGCGCGCTTCGCCGAGCTCGTGGCCTCGCTGGCCCCCGATGGCGTCGGTGCGACGATCGTCGCGGCGTACAGCCGGCCGTCCAGGCCCGCGTACCCGCAGCGCCTCGCCGAGGGCCTCGCGACGATCCCGGATGCGGACGAGCGGATCCGCTACCTCGCGCGCGAAGCTCCATGGCTCGGGAACACCGATCCGTTCACCCCGCCGAGCGACGAGGCCGAGCTCCTCGAGATGACGCGTGCGTTCCACGTGGCCGCGTCGCTCGCGCCCACGGCGATCGAGCTCACCGACGCGGCGCTGGTGCGCCAGTACCAGTTTGCCCTCTATCTCAAGGACACGCGCAACGAGCTCCTCAACACCGCGTGCTTCAACGCCTGGCCGATCATGCGCGAGCTCGCGGGACGGCTCGGGATCTCCGCTTCCGAGCTCGGCGAGTTCTTGCCCGCCGAGCTGGGCAACGTCGACCTCGCGGCCGAGATCGCGCGCCGCCGCGATGCCTGGGTGCTGGAGTACGACGAGCGCGGGACGCGCGTGATCAGCGGACCGGAGGCGCGCGCACAGTTCGTACACGACCGCGACGAGCGTGTGACGTCGGACCCGGTGACCCTGCGCGGGATCAGCGGCTCGCCCGGCCGCGTGCGTGGCGCCGTCCAGAAGGTGTCCTCCCGCGACGATATCCGGCGCTTCGAGAAGGGGCGGGTGCTCGTCGCCGCGTCGACGAACCCCTCGTACATCATGGCGATGGCGCGGGCCGTCGCGCTGGTCACCGATGATGGCGGGCTCGGCAGTCACGCCGCGATCGTCGCGCGCGAGATGTCCAAGCCGTGCGTCGTCGGCACCGGCACGGCGACCCAGCTGCTCCGGGACGGCGACGTCGTCGAGGTCGACGCCGACCGCGGCGAGGTCACGCTGATCGGGCGGGCGTAGCTGCCGATGAAGTCCACGACGGCGGTCATCGTCGGTGCTGGCTTCGGCGGCCTCGCCATGGCCTACGAGCTCAAGCAGCGGAACGTCCACGACTTCGTCATCCTCGAGCGACAGCCACGCGTCGGTGGCGTCTGGAACGAGAACCGCTACCCCGGCGTCGCCTGCGACATCCACTCGCACCTCTACTGCCTCAGCTACTTCATGAATCCCCGCTGGTCGCACGAGTTCGCGCCTGGCGAGGAGATCTTCCGATACCTCGAGGACTTCGCGGACCACTTCGAGATCACCCCGCACATCCAGTTCGACACGTCGGTGGCACGCGCGACGTATGAGGCCGACACCTCGACGTGGACGATCGACACCGGGACCGACACCTACCGCGCGTCGTACTTCATCGCGGCCGTCGGGCAGCAGAACGTCCCGAAGTACCCGTCGCTCCCTGGCTTGACCGAGTTCGCAGGTCGCCACTTCCATTCGGCGCGCTGGGATCTGCGCGCGAGGCTCATCCCCACGTATCCGTTCCTGACCAAGCGGGTGATCCTGAGCAACGACTACCTGCGCGTGTTCAACCACGCGCACGTCGAGCTGGTCACCGATCCCCTCGAGCGGATCGACGGCGACCACGTCGTGCTGCGCAACGGCGAGCATCGGGAGGTCGACGTGCTGATCAGCGCGACCGGGTTCCACTCGACCCACTTCCTCAACACGCTGGCGATCACCGGACGCGATCGCCGCGAGCTCCAGGTCGTGTGGCGCGATGGCCTGGATGCCGAGGCGTACCTCGGCACGTTCGTCCACGGCTTCCCGAACATGTTCGTGATCTTCGGCCCGAACACCGGCGTGGGCGGGTCCTCCGTGACGCTCATGATCGAGGCCCAGGCGCAGCTGATCGCGCGATGCCTCGAGCACATGAAGTCGTCGGGCCACGCCTCCGTCGAGGTCAGGCCCGACGCGCAGGCGACCTTCAACCACGAGATCCAGGCGTTCATGGGGAACCTCGTCTGGACCAGCGATGCGGCGACGAGCTGGTACAAGACCGACGAAGGCAAGGTCACGACGAAGTGGCCCTACCAGCCCGCGGAGTTCGAGCGACGGACCGCGCGCCTGATCGAAGCCGACTTCGAGTTCAGGTGAGGTCGCGGGTGAGCGTGGCGTGGACCAGCGCCAGGACACCCTCCACGTGGTCGTTCACGAACATGTGGCCGCCGTCGAAGACGTGAAACGCGAGCGCGGGGGTGTTCTCTGACCAGGCCTGCACCGCGTCTGGTGGCACGAGCGTGTCCCGACTGCCGGCGAAGGCGGTGATCGTGACGTTCGTGCGAAACCGATCGTCGACGACCGCGCTCATCGAGTTCACGAGCTCGACGTCGGCCTGCACCCGGTCGAGCAACGTGCGGACGAAGTCCTCGGACGTCATCACGTGGTCGGGAACGTCGAGAAAGTCACCGAGGTTCTCGCGGTCGATCGCCGGCAGCGTGGTGAGCCTCGACGGGGCACGCGTCGCGCTGACGAACAGGTGGGCTGGGCTGAGCCCGGTGGTCTGGCGCAAGCGCTCGGCCAGCGCCGCAGCGATCCCGCCTCCCAGGCTGTGGCCGAAGAACGCGAACGGGCCGGTGATCATCGACGGGAGCGCGCTCGCCAGGTCCGCGATCAGCGCGTCGAAGCGCACGTACGGCGGCTCGGCCGACCGCTCCTCGCGTCCGGGCAGCTGCACCGGCAGGACGTCGATGCGCGGGCCGAGCAGCTTGGACCACGGAGTGAAGAACGACGCGCCGCCGCCGACGTGATGAAAGCAGAACAGCTGGATCGCGGCCGCGGCGCCGCGGGGCCGAGGCTGGACCCAGACCCCGGCGCTGGTCGTGGCCGGCCTCGCCTCGTCGACGAGCGAGGCCGCGAGCTCGACGACGGTCGGGTTGGCCATGAGCTGCGAGATGCTCGGGCGCAGGCCGAGGCGTTCCTCGATCTCGAGCACCATCACCACGGACTTCACCGAGTCGATGCCGAGATCCATGATGCGCGCCGACGCGTCGACGCTCCGCTCCCCCGTGAGCTCGGTGATGATGTCCACCAGCACCGCGCGGAGCTCGTGAGGTGACCGGATGGGCGTGTCGCGGTCGGCACGCTCGTCTCGATCGGCGACCTCGGCGTCGGCAGATCGCTAGCCTGTCGTCGACGTCGTCGAGGGGCGCTCGTAGGGATGCACGCCGACGTCGACGAGCTCGAACGGGTACCCCGGCAGCGACACGCGCGCGCGTGCGTACGCGGCGTCGAACGCGCGCCAGTCGAGGTCGAACCCTTGCTCGTACAGCGCCTTCAAGACGTTGCAGATCCCGGCCCACGCGGGTTCGGTGCTGCTCAGCGTGTTCTTCCAGACGACGTGCTGGTGGTGTCGCTCGGACGCGTTCAACGGGCCGAGCGCGGTCAGCGTCGTGTGCGGGCCGATCTCCACGAACGTGGTGACCTCGTCGTGCAGCATCACCTTGATCGCGTCGGCCCAGCGAATCGGCTCCCGCGTCATGCGCGTCCAGTACGAGCCGTCGAGCGCCTCCACCACACCGAGCGGACGACCCAGCAGCGACGAGACGTAGCGCAGCGCGGGCGGGCGAACCTCGATGCCGGCACACGCCTCGGCGAGCTCGGCGAGGATCGCGTCGACCCATCGCGAATGGAACCCGACGCCTGCGGACGCGGCGACCAACACCTTCCCCTTGATCCCGACGGTCGCGAGCCGCCCGATCACCGCCTCGACCTCGGCGGTGGGCCCGACGATCACCTGGCTGTGCGGCGCATTCTCGCCAGCAAACGTCACGCCGCCGCCGTGCGCCGCGAGCACGTCCGCGAGCGCCGACGTGGTCGTCGCGCACGTGGCCATCGCGAACGTCGCCGGCAGCCTGCTCATCATGCGCGAACGCTTCACGGCGATCGTCAGGGCGTCGTCGACGGACAGCGCCCCGGACTCCGCCGCCGCCATGAACGCGCCGCCGCTGTGCCCCGCGACGTGGGTCGGCCGGACACCCCAGGCCTCCAGCAACCTGCACAGCGCGTACTGGAGCGTCGACAGCGCCGCCTGCGTGTACCTCACGTCGAACAGCGACGCCACGTCGCCGACGATGGCGTCGTACGGACGATCGAGGAGCTCGCCGACCACCCGGTCGCAGCGATCCACGGCCGCCTTGAACACCGCGCTCGTGCGATAGAGCTCCCGGCCCATTCCCACCGCGGCGCCGCCCTGGCCGGTGAACAGGAAGGCGAGCTTGGCGGGCTTCTTGGCCGCGACGAGCTTGTGCTTGCCATCCGCGATGGCCTGGAGCTGTGCGAGGAGCTCGGCCCGATCCGCGAACACCACCGCCTTGCGCAGCGCGAAGTGGGAGCGGCGCGTGTTCGCGGTGTGCGCGAGGGAGGCCAGATCGATCGTCGGCTGCTCGGCGAGCTGCGCCAGATATCGCCGGGCGAGCTCGCGCAGCGAGTACGCCGACTTGGCCGACAGACACAGCACGTGGTGCGTTCGATCGGTCGGGTCTGGCTGGGGGGCCGCGACCGCCGGCCGCGCGGGCGCCTCGACGACGAGGTGCGCGTTGGTCCCGCTGATCCCGAACGAGCTGACCGCCGCGAGCGCGCCCACGTCCGGAAGGGCGATCCGCTCGACGGGAATGTGCAGCCGATGGCCCGCCCAGTCGAACTTCTTGTTCGGTCGTTCGAAGTGCAGATGCGGCGGAATGCTGCCGTGCTCGAACGACGCCAGGATCTTGGCGAGCCCCGAGATGCCGGCGGCCGCCTCGGTGTGGCCGACGTTGGTCTTCACGGACCCGACGTGAAGCGGCGCGTGGCGCGCCTCGCCGTCGTAGACCTCGGCGAGCGAGCTCAGCTCGATCGCGTCACCCAGCGCGGTGCCCGTGCCGTGCGCTTCGACGTAGCAGACCTCGGCGGGGCTCACGCCGGCTTGCGCGAGCGCCTTGCGCATCACGCGGACCTGCGCGCGACCGTTGGGGGCACCGACGTTGGTGCTCCGCGCATCGTGATTGACGGCGGAGCCACGAATCACGCCCAGGATCCGGTCGCCATCGCGCCGCGCGAGGTCGAGGTCCTTGAGCAGCACCAGGCCCGCGCCCTCCGATCGAACGGTCCCGTCGGCACGGTCGTCGAAGGTCTTGCACGCGCCGTCCGGCGCGAGGATGCCCATCAGGCCGAGCGCCTGCGACGGCTTGGGGACGAGCATCATGCTCACGCCACCGGCGAACGCCATGTCGCTCTCACCGCTGAGGATCGACTGACACGCGAGGTGGACGGCGACCAGGCTCGAAGAACACGCCGTATCGACCACGAGGCTGGGACCGCTGAGGTTGAGCCAGTGCGACAGGCGGCCCGCGATGAACGTCGGCAGAAACCCCACCGTATAGGCAGGCCGATGCTTGTCGGAGTCATAGGCGAGCGCGCAGAAGTCGTACGACGAGATGCCGACGAACACGCCGGTGGTCAGGTCGCTCAGATCCTGGTGCGCGATCAGCGACTGCTCGACCGCCTCCCACGCCATCTGATGGATCAGGCGCTGTTGCGGATCCATCGCCTTGGCCTCCGCGGGCGACAGGTCGAAGAACGCCGGATCGTGATACCTGGCCGCCGCGAGGAAGCCCCCACGCTTGTGCGAGATCTTGCCCTCCGTGTACGGCGTGGTGCTGAAGAGATCGTCGACATCCCACCGCTCCGCCGGAATCTCCGAGATGCAGTCCGTCCTGGCATCCAGCTGCTGCCACAGGTCCTGCAGGCTCGAGATGGCGTTGGGCAGCCGGCACGACGCGGCGATGATCGCGACGCCCTCGCGACGTTGTGACGCCGTGTGCGCGATCGGCGCGTCGGCAGGGGCGGCGTCGGGTTGCAGGTACGCGATGACGTCGTTCAACGTCGGGTGATTGAAGATCAACGTCTCGGAGATCGGCCGGCCCAGACGCTCGCCGAGCAGCAGCGCGAGCTCGACGGCTGCGAGTGAGTCGACGCCGGCTTGCATGAGCGGCCGATCGAAGGGCAGGTCCCCGAGGTCGAGCTGCCGCGCGATGTCGCGCAGCATCTCGACGAGCGCGAGCCGATCGTTGGACGTCGGTGCGCTCGGCGGTTGGCGGGCGAACGAGCGGAGCGCGCCCAGATCGATCTTGTTCGAGCCGGTGCGCGGCAGGTTCGGCAGGACGATGAACTGCCGGGGCACCTCGTACGTGGCGAGTCGTCGCCGGCAGAGGTCGCGGAGCGCCGACGACGTCTGCGACCGGCCCTGCTTGAACGCGACGAAGGCCACGACGCGCTCGCCGAGGATCTCGTCGGGGACGCCGAGCACCGCGCATTCCTTCACCTCGGGAATCGCCTCTAGCACGACCTCGACGGTGCGCGGGAGGATGTTGATCCCCGCCTGGATGATGACCAGCTTCGAGCGGCCGGCGAGCGTGAGGTTGCCGGCCTGATCGAGGGCCCCGAGGTCGCCGGTGTGGAGCCAGCCCGCCCGGAACGTCTTCTGCGTCTCCTCGTCCAGGTCCAGATAGCCCGGCGAGATCGTCTCGCCGCGGATGCACACCTCGCCGACGCTGCCTGGCGGCACGTCGGACCCGTTCGCGCCCCGGATGCAGATCTCCAGGCCGGGGAGCGCCTTGCCCACGGAGTCCGGGATGAAGTGCTCGTCGCAGAGCACCGCCGTCGAGATGCACGACGACTCCGTCAGGCCATACATGATCCCCAGGTCACCCGGGAGGATGGCCTTGATCTGCGCGACGCGCTCGTAGCTGATCGGCGCCGCGCCCGTCGCCCAGTACCGCATGCTCGAGAGGTCGTAGGCGTCGAGGGACGGATACTCGAGCAACGCGGCGTACACGGTGGGCGGCCCGTAGAAGTACGCCTCGATTGCATGGTCCTGGATGAGCCGGAGCATCTCCTCGACCTCGATCACGTCCTGGAGGATGAACGTTCCCCCCGACGCGATGTTCAACGTCAAGCCGGCGGTTCCGACGGTGTGGCCGAGCGGCGTGTTGAACAGCACGCGGCACGGCTGGGTCTGGCCGAGCAGGTAGCGCGGGTGTGCCGCGCGTTCTCGTTCGCGATGGATGATCTCGATCTCGTGGAGCAGATTGCCGTGGGTCTGGATGATGCCCTTGGGCTTGCCGGTGCTACCGCTGGAGAACAGGATCAAGGCAGGGTCGGAGCCACGCGCGGAGCTCACGGTCGCGGTCGCGGCGAGCGCGGCGATCGATCCGAACGCGACGCAGCCGCTGCGCTCGCCGTCGATCGTCACGATCTGGCGGAGGTGCGAGATCGCCGCGAGGTCCGCCGAGATGCGATCGTAGATGTCGGCCGAGACGACGAGCACCTCGACGCCCGTGAGCTGCAGGATCTCGGCGATCTGTGGCCCCGACAGCTTGTGGATGATCGGGACGACCGTCGCGCCCAGCCGCCACACGGCAGGAAACACCGAGAAGGCCTCCGGACACAGCCGCGTGCAGACCGCCACGTTCGAGCCACGACCCACGCCGTGCTCGCCGAGATAGCAGGCCATCGAAGCGGCACGCGCGTGGACTTGCTTGTTGGTGTGCGGTTGGCCGTTGTGAACGAGCTGCACATATTCATGCCGTGCGCCGGCCTGATCGTGAAGCGCCGAAAGGTGTTCGAGCGAAGAGTAGTCAGGACGCCTGCTCATGAGAAAACCTCTCATTGGAGCATGGCTTGCACCGCTCGGGGCAGGCGTGGTCCCCTGAAAACGCATGAGCAAGAGGGACTTCGTCCACACCTCCGACTTCTCCCGACAGGACTACGACGAGACGTTCCGGAGGGTGCTCGTGTTCGATCGCGGGCTCGCCACCGGCCGAACGTTTCACCACCTGTTGCCAGGCCGGGTCCTCGCCAGCCTGTTCCTCGACGAGAGCACGCGGACGATGACCGCGTTCCAGGCTGCGATCGTGCGGCTCGGCGGGGGGTGGACCGGGATGACCGGCAAGCAGGGCACCTACCTCGCCACCGGCGAAGAGGACCTCGCGGATCTCGTCGGATCGATCGCCGAGGTCTCCGACATCATGGTGCTGCGCTACAAGAACTGTCAGCCGGCGAAGCTGGCCGCCAACATCGCGATCCCGCTGGTGAATGGACTGTGCGGCGGCGACGAGCACGCGATCGCGGGCGTCGGGATCGCGTACGCGATCTACAAGAAGTGGGGCAGCCTGCACGGCAGGACGATCGGGATCCGTGGCCTCGTCACCGAGACGATGGGCGCGCTGATCGGGACGCTGGCCCCGTTTGGCACCCGCTTCCTCGTCGATCCGGTGCTCGACGCGTTCCGGGTTCCGGATCCCATCGTGCAGCGTTGCCGCGCCGCGGGCAGCTCGATCGAGCACGCACCGCTCGACGCCTGGATCGGCGAGGTCGACTTCCTCGGCATCGGTGAAGGGAAGGGATACTGGTCGGCGGAGGACGACGTCGCGTTCAACGCCGCGTTCCGCCCGTTCGTCGTCGGCGATTTCGATCGCATGCGGAAGGATGCGCTCGTGTTCGCGTGCCAGCCGCGCCGGACCAGCGACGGGCGGATCACGATCGACAAGGCGTGCGACGCGCACCCCAACAACGTGACGTTCTCGTCCCTCAAGGACTTCCCGTACGTCGCGATGGGGATGATGACTTACTTGCTCGACGTGCCGGTCGGCTGACCGAGGTTAGTGATCGGGCGGCTCTGCAGCAGCCACAGCGTGTCACCCTCGATCGCCCACTCGACGTCTTGCGGAGTGCCCCGGTGCCGCTCGACCGCCAGGCACAGCTCCGCGACCCGGAGGACGCGCGCGCGATCGAGCGAGCCGAGCGCGGTGCTCGCCAGCGTGCGCCGCTCGACCTGCCCGTCGACGACGAACAACCCCTGGCGCTGGCTGCCGGCGCGCTCGCTCGTGATCGACCGATCGGCCTTGCGCACGACGTAGCTATCCGGCGTCACGTCTCCGGAGACCAGGGTCTCGCCGAGTCCGGACACCACCTCGATCGCCATGTGGTCCGGATCGCGGGTCACCGGGTGGACCGTGAACGATACGCCTGCATGCTCGGCGCGGATCAGCCGTTGCACGAGCACGCCCATCAACACGGCCTCGTGCGGCACACCCTGGATCGCGCGGTACATCATCGCCCGGGCGCCGAAGCTCGACGCCCAGCACGCGAGCACCGCGGTGCGGAGCTCGGTGCTGGTGAACACCCCGAGCTGGGTGTCGTACTGGCCGGCGAACGACGCGGTCTTGGTGTCCTCGGCGTTGGCGCTGCTGCGAGCGGCGACGGGTGGCCCGAGCTGGTCGAAGGCCTGATCGATCGCGTCGCCCAGCTCGTGCGGCAACGTGACGGCGAGGAACTGGTCGCGGATCTCGGTCGCCACGCGGTCGATCTCGTCGGGATCGCCACCTTCGCAACACGCCTCGGCGGCCGCGGCCGCGCGCGGGAGCAGCGGTCCGAGCACGCGCCGAAACGCTTCGGTCGTGATGCAGAACGCGGGCGGAACCGGGAACGCCGAGGCCAGCCCGGACAGCGAGGCCGCCTTGCCACCGACGAGCTCCGGATCCATCGCTGCGGGATCGGTCAGCTGGACGAGCAGGGGCGTCACCGCGGCGATTGTCTTTCCCGGTTGGCCAGGGTGTCAACGAACGCCGGGGCCTAGTACCGGTTCACAGAGGTTCTGACCGGTTCAACGTCTCCTCGAGCCTCACGTCGACCTTGATCTCGACGTGCCCCCCAACCTTGACGCGTTCGACGGCGACGTTGAGCTTGCTCCCATCGCTGAGGTTGGACGTTGCCCCTGCCGTGCCGTCGGTCGACGACAACGAAGGGGGCAAACTCAACGTCGCCGTTCAAGGGGACAACGAAGGGGTCGACGACGAAGTCGACGTCAAACGCGTCAACGATCGCAATCGGTCAGAACCTCTGTGGCCGAATACTAGTGATTGATCAAGCAGCCGAGCGGGGCGGTCGTCGTGTTGCCGAGGATGCCGCCGACCTGATCGAGCTCACGCTGCCAGAAGCACAGCGTGTCCGCGTTGTTGAGGTAGCCGTACTGGTAGAACGTGCGGTTCGAGATCTTGTCGCCGGTCGGATCGAGCAGCCGCCGGCGGAGGTCGGGCGCGGCGCCGCTCGCCGCCGGCGCGGCGTCGTGGAGCTCGGCGTGGCGGCGCTGCACGATCGCGTGCGCCTCGGTGAGCCGCGCCTGCGCCTCGTCGTAGCGCGCGCTCGCCGTCGCCGCGTCGCCGCCGAGGTGCGCGACGACGGCGCGGTAGGTCGCGACCACGAACGCCGCGCGCAGCCGGTCGACCGCGAAGCCATCCGCGAGCTCGCGCGTCCAGCGATCGGTGGCGGGATCGGTGGCGGTCGGCGGCGTGATCGCGGCGAACGCGTCGGCATACGCCACCAGCGGGTCGACGATCGTCGACGTGAAGCTCGCGAGGTCCGCCGGGGAGGGGTTCGAGGCGACCAGGTCGGCGAACGTGACGCGATCCGGCTGGGACACGATGTTGGCGACGTCGCCGCTGTCGATCGCGACGTCGCGCCCGGCGAGGTAGGCGGCGAGCCGGTGCACGAGCAGCCCGGTGTGCTGGAGCTCGGCGACCTCGGCGATGAACGCGGAGGTCCCCGTCGGCGCGAGCGTCGCGAGCAGCGGCTCGAGCTCGCCGGGGACCGTGTAGCTCGCGCGCAGCGCGAACGCGTCGTTCATCCAGTAGCCCCACTCCCAGCCGCTCGAGAACAGCAGCTGCTCGTCGAGCGGCCAGCACGGGCGCGCCTTGAGCTGCTGGAGATCGTAGAGCCGCGAGCGCAGGTACAGCGGGTCCCACTGCGGGACCGAGTTGTCGAACGCGACCCAGTACGCGGTCTCGGGGAAGTACGCGGCGCGCCGCTTCGCGCACATCCGCTCCTCGAGATACGCGCGGTGCTCGGCGAAGTCCTCGTGGTGGTACGCGAGGCCCGCGTCCTCGAACAGGTCGTAGAACATCACCGTGTGGATGTCGGGGACGATCGCCGGCGACGCGAACTTCACGAGGAAGTAGTAGAGGAGGTCCTCGCCCATGAACGTCACGCGCTGCTCGGCGCCGACGTGGACGACCGCGTGCATCTCGGCCGCGGGCGCCAGGACGGCGAGCTGGCGCTGCACCTCGTCGACCGCGTCGATGAACTTCTGCGGATCGGCGTTGAAGAACTCGCCGAACGACAGCGCGTAGACGTCGAACGGGGTGTCGCGGACGACGAGCGGGAGGCGCGCCGCGATCTCGTCGGCGATGGGGATGTCGTCGGCCGGCTTGGCGTCCGATAGATCGAACGCGAGCTGGAGGTTGCTCTGGCCGAACAGCTGGATGTTGAGGCCGACCCGGATCCCGCGGGCGTGCGCGTAGTCGATCAGCTCGCGGGTGTACGTCGCCCACCCGGCGTGGCGGTCGTCCTGCATGATGTCGTCGAGGGCGACCCACTGGAGGAAGTTGCCGCGGTTCTTGATCACCCAGTCGATCACGCGGTGCGCGTCGTTCTTGCTCCCCGGGCTCGGCTCCCAGAACGCGAAGTAGCTCTCGATCGGATGCAGCGTGTGGAGCTGCAGGCCGCGCACGCGCACCTCGGGCGCTTGCACGAAGGCGAGCGGGGTCGTCGGCGCGAACGCCAGGTGGGCGGGGACCTCGGGATCGTACGGGTGGCGAAACCGGATCCCGAGGTTCTCGAGCGCGGCGCTCGTGCCGTACTGCGCGCCCAGGACGTCGTGGGCGTGGATGGCCCACGCGGTCGAGGTGGACTGGTCGATCCGGAAGCCCTCGACCGGGATCGCGGCGTCGTCGACGAGGGTGAGCTGGAAGTCGGCGTCGGGATCGATCCCCAGCGCGAGGGTCGCGCCGGGTGTCAGCCTGGCGAGCTCGCCGATGGCGAACGTCCAGGCGGGCGGGGTGGCGATCGCGACGTCGCCGGTGTGGACGTTGTCGCCACACGCGGCCAGGGTCGACAGGACCAAGATGACGACAGGTGCCCTCACACGGCCAGCCTACGTCAGCCGATCGTCACTCGTCGTCCGCGGCGGTGGCCTTCTTGGCCAGCTTCTTCTGCGGCGGCGGATCACCGACGGAGTCGTCGAGCTCGACGAACGCGCCGTACACCGCGCCGATCGCGCCACCGAGGGTGACCGGCCACGTGAAGATGTCGTGTCCGGCGACCATCACGGCGGACGGGTTCACGGCCTTGGCGACGATCGCGTACAGGCCGCAGCCGATGCCGAACCCGAACACGGCCTTGACCACCGCGGTCAGGTTCGTCTTCTTGGGATCGCGGAGCAGCGACCAGATCGCCTGGCCGCAGATCACGCCGACGAGCGCGCCGATCACGCCGTAGGTGAGCCAGCCGTTGGAGAAGCCGGTGGCGTTGCCGAGCTGGAACGCTCCGAACCCAACGCCTGCCCCGATCACCGCACCCTTGAGCAACCCGAGGAAGAGCTTGACCACGCATCAAGCATGACGACGAACCCCGCGCGCGGCAAGGCAGATCGGGCACCCCCACCCAGATCGATCGAGATCAGTGCGACGTCATCAGTGCGTCGAGCCTGGCAAGCTCGGTATGAAATGCATCGAGATCCTTGGCGGTGATCGCCGGGCCATGCATCGGCGGCATCTTCGACGGATCGATGAACTCGCCTCCGACCTTGACCCCGAAGTGGAGGTGCGGTCCGGTGGCGAGCCCGGTCTGGCCGACGTAGCCGATCACCGTCTTGGCGGCGACCTGCTGCCCGACCTTCTGGTTGTCGGCGAACTTCGACAGGTGCATGTAGGCGGTCTCCACGCCGCTGGCGTGCTTGATCATGACGAGGTTGCCCGCCCCGCCGGACATCCCGCGGCTCGTGATCGTGCCGTCGGCGGCGGCCCACACCGGCGTGCCGACCGGCGCGGCGTAGTCGACGCCGAGGTGCTCGCGCGTCGTGTGGAGCACCGGGTGCATGCGCTTGCGATCGAAGCCGGACGACACGCGCGAGAACTTCAGCGGGGTCTTGAGCAGCGACTTGGCCGACGAGTCGCCCTTGGCGTCGTAGTACGCGTTGCCGAACGCGTAGGTCTGGAACGTCCCGGCCTTGCCGCGATATTCCGCCCCGAGCACCCGCTTGTAGCGGAGCAGCTCGCCGGTCGTGGTGTCGATCTCCTTCTCCACGACGATCTTGAACGTGTCGCCCTCGTGGGTGTCGTTGAAGAAGTCGAGGTCGTAGGCGAACACGTCGACGAAGAAGTCGACGAGCGCGGCGGTCTCGCCGGACGCCTTGATCGCGCCGTACAGCGTCTCATCGATCGTGCCGGTGATCGCCTTGGTCTCGACCCGCGTGGCGGTGTCGGTCGACGTCCCGATCAGCGTGCCGCTCGCGTCGCGCCCGGCGTGGACGCGGTGGAGCTTGCTGACCACGAGGTCGAACGCGCGGACGCGCCCGTCGGGCCCGCGCTCGAGGCGGTAGGT
>JAPLLF010000372.1 GCA_026387715.1 Pseudomonadota bacterium | reverse complement strand
CAAGCTCAACGTCAACCAGCTCAACGTCAACCATCCGTGTTCCTCCCTTCCCAACCCTTTGAACTACAGTTCTTGAGCTGGATGATGCTCTCGGAGGAGCAGCGGCGCGAGAGCCCCGAGTATCGCGAGATCGTGGCCGGGCGTGCGGTGCCTGCCGCGTCCTGGCAGCTGTTCAGGTTGTTCGCGCCAGGCTCTCCTCGGTTGGCACGGTTCAGGGTTTGGCGCGCGCGCCAGCCAGGCGTGGCTACGACGGTCGCTCAGCTCACGGTCGGGCCGTCCAGCTTGACCTGGCAGTCGTGCGACGGACCTTCGCTCGAGCATCGGCCCGGGCCGCTGCCGCCGTTCGAGGTCGACACGAACTTCGGCGAGCCGTCGATGCAGTGGCTCCCCGCTCCCTTGGGAACAATTCAGGAAGACACCATCCAAACAACGGAATTCGGCTACGGCGAGCTCGTGTTCGGTCCGCTGCCATCTCGACCAGTCGAACCCAAGCCATCGCGACCGAGGTACGAGGCTCTCTTTCGGTGGCAGCAAGACGGTATCGACAAGACACTCGCGACCACGGTGGATATCCAAAGGTTCGACGACAGGTTCACGCGCCTCTGGATCGAGGGCGGCGCGTTTGCGGCGCGTCTGGCCCTGACCTCCGGTCGCGACCGTGCCAAGGCGGAACTCGAGCTGCAGATGTCCGGCCGTTCGACTTCCGATGCCACGGGCACGCTCGATCTGCTTGACGCAGTCGCTTCGGACCAGGGAGCCGGACTCGAGGTGAACGGCAACGTGTGGAAGGTCGCCGATCTCGAGGCGTCAGCTATTGCAGATGCGTCGGCGTGGCGCGAGCGCATCGAGCAACTGTGCGCAATCGAGGCCGAGTTCGGTGTCCCCTTGACGATTCCCGACGATGACGATGACGAATCGTGGATGAGCTGCGCGTTCATCACGACGGCGATGCGTGACGGCGGTGTGGTGGTGCGCCCTCGTCGGGCACAGTTCACCCTCCTCTTGCCGGACGACGCAGCGGCTCAGCTGCCAGAACCCGGCCCGGTAGGCGACGCGGTGGCACTCGACCGCATCTCGCCATGGAAGATCGGCTTATCCCATGTCGACATCGGCACGGTTCGCATCACGATGCTCGACGCGCAGCTGGTCTCGAAGACCCCGATCGAACGCGATGGCCAGCGCGGCGTCGAGTTCTCCTTTGTCTGCGAGGTGTCTCGGTACGAATTCGCGCGCTGGCTGCGTGACTGAGGCTTCCGCTCTCGGTGCGATCGCCTGGCGATGGACCGAATCGGATACGTTCCGCGAGCGTGCATCGAGGCCGTGGTGCGCCCAGCCGGTCGAGCCCACGCACGCGAGCCGCGCGAGTCCAACGATTCTCCAGTCGGTAGGCCTCGGCCCCGCAGTTCACGACACCCAGCGCCACGACGCCCGCGTGGTGGCGCCGAGCTGGAGCTCGGTCTCACCGTCGATCGCATGAACGCGCTCCGGTTCTTCGCCTGGGCGAGCGGTTCCGTTGGAGCTCGCCGTGTCGATGACGAGCAGCTGTTCGTCGATTTGGATCAGCAGGGCGTGGACGCGGGAAACCAGGTGGTCGTCGACGCGCGCGCTGTCGCAGCGCGAATAGCGCCCGACCAGCACGCCATCGCCCAGCGCCGCGTGCCCGACCGGGATCGTCTCTCGGCTGCTCGGACCGGCCAGCTCCAACGTCCCGGCGAGGTCGCCATCCGCGACGAGGTTGGCGCTGGTCTCGCGTGGCCCCCGGATCGCGGTGACGTGCGTGCGCGCCGCGTCGGCGCGACGGAGGTTCGGGACTCGCGTCGATGTTCCGAGCGCGGGGTGCGTGAGCTCGTCGAAGTAGACGCGCTCCGGCTGGAAAGCCCACGCATCCGCCCCGGACTCGGGCCAGTCCGTCGGGTCACCGAGCGGCAACACGTAGAGCGCGTGCCCCGCGCAGCGCAGCACGGCCGAGCCGTCACAGCGCAAGCCGCGCAGGGGGCGACCGTGCTCGTCGGCGAAGCCGGTCTCGGTACGCAGATCGAGGATCCGATAGTTGACCTCCGGAGGCCCGGGTCTCCAGCTCGTGACCGGGTCGAGGATCACCGCCAGCTGTCGGAGCGGCAGCGTGTCGTTCGCGCTCAGGAACAGGTCGCACGCGTCGTGTCGCCCGACGATCGCGGCGAGGTGGCGATCGGCGCGTGCGCGAAGCACGGCCAGCCCGGCGACCCCGCAGGTTCGCTCGTCGATCGCGACGAGGGCGACGCCCGGCTCACGGATCTCGCGACACGTCGCCGCAAAGCTGGCGTAGGTGCCCACGAACATGGCACCGAGATCCAGGCTCGGCGCGCGAACGACCGATACAACCCGAGTACCGGCGTTGCGCCCGTCAGCTCGTTCGCGAACGCTCATCGCCTTGGTGCCGATCGCTACCATTCGAGCCTCCCGGTGAAGCGACCCATCCCCGAAGATGCATGTTGCACCGCTCGTCCGACATCGCCGAGTCGAATTCGTAGACCACGTCGTATGACACAGCGGTTTGTCGCGGTGCGACATGAATGATCGCGCTGTCACGCGTTCGGAATATCGCACACGGGTCGAAGCCGGTGGTTCGGCCGCCGGTGCGGGTGCGGCGACATCTCGCTCGTCCACTCCAGCGCAACAAGGCGTTCGTCGCCGCCTATCGGGCCGCGCGGCGCGACGGACTCGCGGGCATCCTCGTCGTGCTCCCCGCTGGCACGTACTGGCTGCGGCGGTTCGCCGGTGTGCCGGTCGCCGCCCTCGCCGCCATGGTCAGGACTCGACCTCGCTGATCTCGGTCTCGGGCTTGCGGCTGACCGCCGCCAACGGGGTGGACGTGCTGCCGCTGCTCGAGCAGGTCGCCGATGCGCTCGACGCGAACGCCCGGACGCGGGTGCGAACGCTGCTGACCGATGTCCAGACGGCGATCGATCAGGGGTCCCACGCGCGCAGCCTCGGTGGTGGCGCGATGGCGGTGCTCGACGAGGCGGCCAAGGCGCACTCCCAGCTCGAGCAGAACCTCGACCAGGACATCTCGCGCGACGTGGCGATCGGCATCGTCAACGCGGCGAGCGAGCTCGCGCAGGCGACGCAGGCGCTGGATGCGTCGCGGGCGGTCACCCGCCAGGTGATGGACCTGCCGGGGCGCCCTCCCTCGGCCCGATGCTGGAACGATACAGGCCTGTATCAGGCGCGGGGCTGGGCGAACTACGCCAGTGGGACCGACGGGGTCCGAGCCCCAAACCGGAGTCTGTACATGGCGATCTCGATTCTCACCAACGTCGCGTCGCTCAATGCCCAGGGCAACCTGTCCAAGACCCAGGCGGCCCTCGCGGCCTCGATCGGGCGGCTGTCGTCGGGCCAGCGCATCAACAGCGCCGGTGACGACGCCGCCGGCCTCGGGATCTCCGAGGCCTTGAAGGCCAACCTCCGCGGCCTCGCGCAGGCCCAGCGCAACGCCAACGACGGCGTGTCGCTGTCGCAGGTCGCCGAGGGCGGGATGAACGAGCAGCAGGGCATCGTGTCCCGCATGCGTGAGCTGGCGGTCCAGTCCGCCAACGCGACGATCGGCAACACGGAGCTCGGCTACATCCAGACCGAGTTCACGCAGCTGCAGGACGAAGTAAACCGCATCGGCGCGGTCAACGAGTTCAACGGCCAGAAGCTGCGCGTTCGTTGACGGCTTCTCGCTCCATGCAAACACCACGGTCGACGTCGGCGACCGCGGCGCGCTCGAACGGCTCGCCCGGTATGTCCTGCGCCCCGCGATCTCCGCCGTCCGGGTGACGTTACGCCCCGATGGTCGGGTCGAGTACAGGTTTCGCCGGCACGATCCGACCGGCCGTACCTCGTGGGTGACCGACGGTCCCACGTTCTGTCGCCGGCTCGCCACGCTGATCCCACCCCGCC
>JAPLLF010000216.1 GCA_026387715.1 Pseudomonadota bacterium | reverse complement strand
CCATCGTCTCGCCGTGCAGCGTCTCGCCCCGCTCGATGTGACCCAGCACGACGACCGCGTCGAGCTTGCCCTTCGCGAGCAGCGCCGCGGTGATCAGCGGGAGCTCGAAGGCGCCGGGAACGCGGATCTCTCGCTCGATGGTGAGGCCGAGCAACGCCGCCTCCTCGCACGCGGCGAGGACCATCGGATCGACGATGCTTCGGTTGAACTCGGCGGCGACGATCGCGATCTTGGTCATCGCTCAGATGTCTATCACGGCGCCGTCACCGGGACGATCAGGGGTAGCGACCCTGGATGCCGATGCCGACCTCGAGCCCGAGGTCGAACCAGCGCGCGAACGTGGCGGTCTCGCCGAAGTAGACGTACGCCCCGTACTCGCGCGCGAAGTCCATCCACAGGCCGTTGAGGTTCCGGATCCCGAGGTCGTTGCCGCGATCGACGCCGCCCGGGTCCTTGTAGGCGGTGAAGTCGAAGGCGAGCTGGCCGGTGGAGAACAGCTTGGTGCGCTGGCCCTCGCTGTAGAAGTAGCGCACGCCCGGGGACAGGCCGACGAGCCGGGGGCCAGCCTTGCTCGTCTCGAGCGCGCCGAAGTCCTCCTCGAGGCCGAGCCGCAGCTCGACGAACACGTCGAGCTTCCGGGCGACGCCGAACCCGAGCTCGAAGTTCAGCGTGGTGGGGGCGCGCGAGGTGCACACCGGCGCGTAGCCCGACGACGTGTCCTTGTCGGTGGCGCCGCAGTAGACGCCGCTGTCGTAGGTGGCGATCGCCCGGAGCCCGAGGGCCGCCCGGACCGAGACCTGGACCTGGCCCTTGTGGGTCAGAACGGGGCGGGGCGCCCCGTTCTTGGGGGCGGCGGCGGGCCCCAGCAGCTTCGGATCGGCGCCTAACTGACTCCCGGCATCGTCGGGTGGGGGCTCCACGACGACCTCCGCTCGCGCCCGCGTCGGGGACATCCACAGGACCAGGGACAGCAGCACACCCGTCGGCGCGACCAGACGCATCGGCGATACCGTATCATCCCGTGCTGGCCTCCCCGGCGCGCCGGCGCTAGTCTCCGTCGGAAATGATCTCGCGTCGGTCGCTGTTCGCGGGGGTGCTCGCCGCGGCGGTGCTGCCCTGGCGCCGCGCCGGCGCGATCGGCCCCGCCTCGCGGTTTCGGTTCGGCCAGCTCCAGCTCGGCACGGGCACGTCGTGGAATCCCCGGCCGAGCGCGCTGCGCCGGATGGCGTGGGAGGTCGAGAAGCGCACGTCGATCGACGTCGACCTCGAGCCGTCGATCGTCACGCCGACGAGCGAGGTGCTGCACGAGACCCCGTTCCTCATCCTCGCCGGCGATCGCGAGATCGAGCTGCCGTCGACCCAGGGGATCGACGCGCTCCGGCGCTTCCTCACGTTCGGCGGCTTCCTGCTCGTCGACTCCGCGGAGGGCGCGACCGACGGCGCGTTCGATGGCTCGGTGCGCAAGCTGATGAACGCGATCTTCCCGGTGTCGGGCAGCGCGAAGGGGCTCGAGGTCATCCCCAGCGATCACGTCGTCTACAAGTCGTTCTACCTGCTCGATCGTCCGCTCGGCCGGCTGTCGATCTCGGGCGCGATGGAGGGCGTCGTGCGCGACGGCCGGCTCGTCGCGGCCTACGTGACCAACGATCTCGGGGGCGCGTGGGCGCGCGACGACTTCGGCAACTACGACTATCCGTGCGAGCCGGGCGGCGAGCGGCAGCGCGAGCTCGCGTTCCGCCTGGGCGTGAACCTCGTGATGTACGCGCTCTGCCTCGACTACAAGTCCGATCAGGTGCACGTGCCGTTCATCATGAAGCGGCGCCGGTGGAAGCCCGAGGATGGCGCGGTCGCGCCCGCCGGCCCGCCGAGCGCACCGCCAGCCCCAGCCACGAAGCCTGGGCGTGATCGATGAGCATCGCGCTGTTCGGCACGGTCGCGCGCTACCTGGTGATCGTCCTGGCGCTCGTGCTCGGGGGGGCGACGGTGATCGCGGTGCGCCAGGGGCGCGGTCGGCTCGGCGCGCTGCTCGGGCTCGGCGGCCTGCTGGCGATCGGCGCGCTCGTGGCCGAGGCGCTCGTCGCGCTGACCGTCAAGCTCGCGGCGCCCGGCGCCTCGGACTTCAACGAGTACCGCTGGGTGATGCTCGCGCCGTGGGGCCGGCTCGGGCTCGCGCTCGGCGGCGCGATCGTGATCGCGATCGTGGCGCTCGCGTGGCGCGCGAGTCGCAACGCGGCCCCGTGGCGACGCGCGATGTTGATCGGCCTGCGCGCCGGCGCGGCGGTCGCCGCGCTGGTGATGTTCCTCGAGCCCGCCGTCGAGCTGCGCAACGTCGCGCGCGAGCCGAACCGCGTCGCGATCCTGATCGACGACAGCAAGTCGATGTCGCTCGCCGAGACCGCGGGCGGGCCGACGCGCATCGCCCGGGTGCGCGCGCTGCTCGCGGCGAGCGCCGACGCGCTCGCGGCGTGGCGCAAGGACCACGAGCTCGACCTCTACACGTTCTCGGAGACCACGAACCCGACGTCGCTCGCGGCGCTCGCCGACGACGAGGCCAAGGGCAAGGCGACGGCGATCAGGAAGGCGCTCGAGTACGTGCGCGGCCGCTACGAGGGCCGCGATCTCGCCGGCATCGTGCTGATCTCCGACGGCGCGGCCACCGGCGGCTTCGGCGACGACGCGGGCGATGGCGCCAACCGCGACTTCCTGCGCGGGCTCGACACCCGCGTGCACACGATCTGGGCGGGGCGCCCGGGGCTCCAGGACGTCGCGATCGCCAAGGTGATGGCGGACGAGTTCGCGTTCGTGCGCACCGTCGTGCGGATCGACGCCGTGATCCGCACGACCGGGTTGCCCGCGCGCCAGGTGCCGGTGACGCTGTCGACCGACGGCCAGCCGCTGCGCCAGAAGCTCGTCGATCTCCCGGCCGGCGACGCCGACGTCAAGGTCACGTTCGAGATCACGCCGCCGCGCGTCGGCCGCTACGTCTACGAGGTCGGCGTCCCGGTGGTGGCCGGCGAGGCGGTGCCGTCGAACAACACCAAGAGCTTCGTGGTCCGCGTGATCCGCGACAAGATCCGCGTGCTGCAGGTCGCCGGTCAGCCGTCGTGGGACGTCCGCGCGCTCCGCCAGATGCTCAAGAGCAACCCCAACGTCGATCTGATCTCGTTCTTCATCCTGCGCACGCAGGACGACGTCTCGCTGGTGCCCAACGACGAGATGTCGCTGATCCCGTTCCCGACGCGCGAGCTGTTCGAGCAGCAGCTGCCGTCGTTCGATCTCATCATCCTGCAGAACTTCGAGTACCTGCCGTACGGCATCGGCGACTACCTCGAGAACATCCGCAGCTACGTCGAGGGCGGCGGCGGGCTCGCGATGCTCGGGGGCGCGACGTCGTTCTCGTCGGGCGGTTACTACGGCACGCCGGTCGCCGCGGCGTTGCCCGTCGAGCTTTTCGGCCCGTTCGATCCCGGCGCGATCCTCGACACCCAGAAGTTCACCCCGATGCTGACCGACGCGGGGCTCGTTCATCCGGTGACCGCGTTGCGGTACTCCCAGGACGATAACCGGGCCGCGTGGAAGGGCCTGCCGCAGCTCGAGGGCGTCAACATCATCAAGGGCGCGAAGCCCGACGCCATCGTGCTCGCGACCCACCCGCGGCTCCGGACGACGGCGGGCAAGCCGATGCCGGTGATCGTCGCGGGAGAGTACGGCAAGGGGCGCTCGCTCGCGGTGACGACCGACACGCTGTGGCGGCTCGGGTTCGTCGCGGCGGCGCGGCCCGGCGACGACGGCCGGCAGTACACGCGGTTCTGGGAGAGCTCGATGCGCTGGCTCATCCAGGATCCGGATCTGCGCAACCTCCACGTCGACACCGACGCCGTCGAGTACCTGCCGAACGCGCCGATCCGGGTCGCGGTGCGGCTGCTCGGGCGCGACTACCAGCCGTTGCCGCACGGCGCGGTGAAGCTCGTGGTCCAGCGCGGCGCGGATCCCGCGCACGCCGAGACCGTCCCGGGCACGGAGGTCGAGCTGACCACGAGCGAGGACGGCACCGCGGTGCACGAGCTCGCGGGCCTGCCGGCGGGCGTGTATCGCGTGATCGGCAAGGCGGTCCTGGCCAGCGGCGGTGGGCCGCCGGGCACGCCGGGCCGCGAGGTCGACGCGACCGACATCTTCCTGGTGCGCGAGGGCGGCACCGAGCTCGATCGCCCGGTCGGTGATCCGGCCACCCTCGCCGAGATCTCCCAGGTCAGCGGCGGCGAGACGCTCGGGCCGATCGATCGCCTGCCCGAGAACCTCGGCTTCGATCCGCCGCGCATCGTGCGCGTCGATCGGCGAACCGACGTCGAGCTGTGGAGCCGTCCCGGCCTCCTCGTCCTCGTCATCACCCTGCTCGGACTCGAGTGGCTACTGCGCCAGCGCAGTGGCTATCTGTGATAGTTGGGACCCATGGCACTGCAGCTCGATACCCTCGTCACCGACCTGATGTTTCAGGCGTCCGCCGCGATCGATCAGAAGACCCTGATCGAGGGGCTCGGTGGGGAAGACGCGCTCACCACCAAGCAGCTGCTCGACGTCGATCGGCTCGACCCGCGCGCGGAGATGGAGCTGTCGCCGTCGATGCCGTTCCGCAAGCGCGGCGAGCGGCGCCTGATGGTCCTCGACGAGAGCGTGATCACCCCGCGCCCTGATCCCGCCGCCGATCCGATCATCAACGCGGATCTGCGCCCGGCGAAGGAGGCGCTGATCAAGATGTGCGAGGCGCTGCCGGTCCGCCTGGGACGGCTGTTCTCGCTCGGCACGTGGGGCGACGCGGTGATCGTCGCGCGCACCGTGCGCGACCTCCGCGGCATCGCGCTGCTCCCCTACGCGCTCGATCCGCAGGTCGACGTCGACGGCTAGCGTCGCGCGACGCCGCTGTCGCAGAAGGATTTCG
>JAPLLF010000495.1 GCA_026387715.1 Pseudomonadota bacterium | reverse complement strand
CGATGCCGCTCGACTGCTCGCCGCATCGCGGACAGATCGCGAGCCTGTACTGCGAGCCGCTCGGGCGGAACTTCCGAGCGAAGTACGCGAAGACGTCGATCGGCTTCACCGCGGCGCGTACGTCGGCGGCGTCGAGCCGCGTCGGGTTGCCGTTGGGGTCGGTGATCAGCGAGGCCATGGTTAGCGCTCTCCCACGGCGATCGAGCGAACGGCCGCCCATGCCGCGAGCTCTGATCGCGAGTAGCGGATGATCTTTCCTCCTCCCAACCGCAGGAACGGAATCTGGCGGCGCGCGCGCAGTACGCCCTGGGTGCCTCGCTTGATCTGGTAGATGCGCTCGACGTCCTCGGGCGTGAGGAAGGCGTCCAGCTCGGGGTTCGGCTTACTCGGTGGGGTTGCGTCGGTTGGGTCCATGACCCATGGATAAGCCTGTGCGTGTCCCCTTACCGTGAGTGCTATTTTTCGGTCCGCATGCCACCCGACAACATCCAGGCCTTGAACGGACGACCAGCGCGCCAGGACTCGTAGCAAGCGCGTCGCTCGCGCACGCACGCACGCAACGACTCAAGGTCGGCAAGGCCCTCGCTCGCGCTTGCGTAGTCCTCGGGATAGAGCGCGGCGGCGATCTGATCGTCGTCGGCGCTGCCGGAGGCCCACCCGACAAACGCGATCGCCACAGGGTCTGCATCGGACCGATCCATCGCGGGAATCGGACCGATCTGTGGTGCGACTCGCCCGGCCTCATGTTCGATCCGGGCACGCTCGAGCACGCCGCGAAGTACCAGGACATGTACTTCGCGGAAGGCAGGCAGTTCCGTCCCGTCGGGCATGTGCCCGAGCACCATTCGGGGACCGGCACCATCCGGGATGAGAGGCAGAGCTCGGCGCGTTGCCCGGCGCCGTATGTCTCCCATTTGTCTCCCTCTGGGCCGTCCTCGTCGAGCAGAAAGTCGGGTTACCGGCACTAACCGAAACTACAGAACCTGTCTGACATTACGGGGTTAGCAGCGTCGTCCCATCGCCGAGATCAAGAAGCTCAAGGCCAGCCGCTAACGCTTCGGCGGGTGCCTGGAGACGCCGGTGGGACCTGCCCATCGGCGTTCGTCGTTTTCGGCGCTAGAGGGCTTCGGGTGCATGGGCATGATGTCCGATCGCACGTGATCTCGATGACTTACAACGATCTCGGTGACCTCACGCACGGGTCCCGGGCAAAACACCCGTGCCGTACCTGTTGTCGCAGGCGACGTGGGGCGTGTGGCTTGAGACGCTGGTGGGAGTGGTCAATCCGAGGCTCCTGGGTGGGCGGTACGAGATGCGTGCGTCGATCGCGCGCGGCACGCGCAGCGACGTGTTCCTCGCCTACGACCGCCGCCTCGAGCGCGACGTCGCGGTGAAGCTGCTCGATGGCAACGCCACCCCGGCCATCCTCGAGTCGTTCCGGCGCGACATGCTCGCGCTCGCGAGCCTCGACTCGGACCACGTCGCGACCGTGTTCGACGTGGTGGTCGGCGATGGCGTGGCGTTCGCGGTGCTGCGCCATCGCGAGGGCGAGCCCCTCGATCGCGTGCTCGCGACCGAGCGCGCGCACGAGCCCACCCGCGCCGCGCGGTTCGCGCTCGACGTGCTGCGCGGCCTCCAGGCGGTGCGCCGCCATCGCCTGTCGTGCGACCTGGCGCTCGCGCACGTCGTGCTCGCAGAGCACCGCGCGTACCTGTTCGGCGTCAAGGCGCGGCCACCGACCGACGAGGCCGCCGACGTCGCCCGCTGTGGGCTGCTGTTCCTCCAGCTCGTGCTCGGCCGCGCGGACGTCCGGCACGACGAGCTCGACCGGACGTTTCCAGCGGCGTTCGGGGCCATCATCGCCGCGGCGATCGCGCCGCCGCTCCGGCGCTACCCGTCGCTCGCCGAGATGACGACCGCGCTCGGGGGCGCGCTTCGCCAGATGGACGCGCTGCCCGTGTAGTAGGGTTCGCGCGTGGTGATCGTCGTGCCCATCGCGGCGTTCGTCGTCGCGCTGGCGATCTCGCTCGGCTGGCGCGACCCGTGGGCGCCGGCGATCGGCGCGCTGATCGGCGTCGGCATCGCGCTGATCGGCGGCGTCGCCGATCTGCCGGATCTCGCGACCGCGCTGGGCGAGCTGTGGCGACCCATGATCAGCATCGTCGGCGTGATGGCGACGACGGCATGCGCTGCCGAGCTGGGCGTGTTCACGCGGATGGCCGCGGCGATCGAGCCGCGCACGCGCGGGCCGGTGCGCCACGCGTTCCGCTTCGTGTTCGGGTTGTCGGCGCTCACCGCGGCGCTGTTGTCGAACGACGCGGCGATCCTGCTGATCACGCCGGTCGTCGTCGAGCTGCTCCGCGCGGTGTACCCGAAACGACACCCCAAGTTCGTGATCCCGTTCGCGTTCTGCGCGTTCGTCGCGGCCGGCGTCGCGCCGCTGCCGACCGGCAACCCGATGAACCTCGTCGTCGCGCTGCGCGCCGGCATCGGCTGGAACGAGTACGTCGTGCACATGGTCCCCGTCGCGCTCGCGGGCTGGCTCGTGGCGTACGCCGCGCTGGCGTGGGCGTTTCGCGACGCGCTCGCCGACGAGAACCCCGCGCTGGGCGCGGCGCCACCGCACGTCCCGCTGTCGGGCCACGCCAAGGTCGTGCTCGGGATCACCGGCGCGTCGATCGCGTCGTATCCCCTGCTCGCCGCGCTCGGCCAGCCGATC
>JAPLLF010000127.1 GCA_026387715.1 Pseudomonadota bacterium | reverse complement strand
AGCGTGACGATCGCGATGAACGGAAAGATCCGCACGCGCAGCGCGTGCGCGATGAACCCGATGACGAACAGCGGCGGGAGGCCGACGACCGCGGCGAGCCCGACGGTGAAGTGGGGCCAGCGGTTCCACTTGTCGAGCTTCGTCTGCGCTCGATCGATGAGGCGCTTCCACTTCGGCTTGCGCTGCGGGTAGGCGAGCAGCCCGATGCCCATGTAGTAGGTGATCACCTTGGCGAACACGTGGGCCACGGTGGCGACCACGACGAGCAGCGGCAGCTGGGCGATCGAGTCGACGAGCTTCGCCGAGATCCCGAACAGCACGATGTCGGGGTTGAACGGCACGATGCCGAACACGAAGCTCGACAGCGCGGCACCCCCGTAGATGCCGAAGCTCGCGAGGTCGTCCATCGGCCCGGTCGATGGTAGCAGGTCAGCGGGCGACGACGGTGGCGCCGGGCTTCACGACGACCGTGACCACGCGCGGGGCCGCATCGTCGACGATCAGGACCTGTCGGGGGCCGGCCTCGAGGAGCACGCGCGTCGACAACGACAGGTCCGCGAGCTGGAGGTGGCTGCCTGGTGGTGGGGTCACGTAGCCGAGCTCGAAGGCGTAGGCGAGGTCGGCCGTCACGGCGATCTGGTGGGTGAAGCGCGTGGGCCCGACGACGAGCTCGACGCTGTAGGTGCCCGGGGGCACGACGCACGACGCCGGGGTCGTCAGCGCCTGGCAGAGCGGGGCGTGGGCGACGCTGACCTTGCCCTCGACCGAGGACGTGATCGCCAGCGCGCGCCCGTCGACGAGGGTCGCCGACTGCTCGAGGTTGGTCTCGCCGTGCCCAGGGGTGAACGTCGCGAGCTGCACGGGCACCTTGTGCGCCATCGTCAGCGTGAAGCTCACCGGCTTGCCGGCCTCGACCAGCACCTCGGCGGGGGTCAGGATGCCGGGGACGAGCTGCCCGTTCTGCACGACCTGCGCTCCGGGCGGCTCGCTGACGAGGTGGATGCGCGCGAGCTCGTCGGACACGAGCAGCGGCTGGACGACGCGCAGGTCCTCCCCGGGACCGGGGACCTCGAGCTTCGTGGTCGCGTCGCGATAGCCGGGCTTCCTGAACGTGAGCTCGATCGGCGCGCGCGGCGCGAGCGAGCTCAGCACGAGCGGGGCGGTCCCGACCGGCTTGCCGTCGACCTCGATCGTCGCGCCGGTGGGGAGGCTGTCGAGCCGGACCGTGGGGACCAGCGCGTCGAGCCGCAGCGTCAGTCGATCGTCGCCCGCCTTCGTCGGCTGCACGACCGTGGACTTCGGCGCGAAGCCCGGATGGCGCACGACGATCGGGTACGCGCGCCCCGGCACGAGGTCGCGGACGACGAGCGCTCCCGCGGTCGCGGTGCCGACGGCCTTGCCATCGAGCTCGACGGTCGCGCCCACCGGCTCGACCTCCAGGCGGATCGCGACGCGCTGGTCGTCGATGTCCGCCCGAATGCGGACTTCAAGAAAGTGGTCGTCGCCGCGGAGCCGCGGGTACGCGACCATGGCGATGAGCGCGAGCACGACGCCGATCATCACGACGAGCAAGGCGACGACGCCGCGCCCGAGGCTGGGAGCCGCGACGGACGGGTCCCGCCGCTCGACCGGGTGGGACGCGCCGGTCGGCAACCGCCGCGACGGACCACCGACGAGCCGGCCGCCCGCGTCGATGCGCTCGTGGAAGAACCCGAAGCTCTGGAGTTGCAGCTTCGGCGACTCGAGATCGAACACGCATACCGCCTCGGTGGCGACCTTCGGCAGGACGTTGAAGTAGACCTCGCTCGACGCGTTGGTCATCAGGTACAGGCCGAGCCCCGCGCCGCCGACCTTGCGATCGATCTGGTTCGCGTTGTGGAGGCACTTGTGGAGGTAGCGCAGCACGGTGGCGCGCTCGAGCGTGCCGAACGCGTCGCGCACCGACACCGCGAACTGCTTGCCGTCGCACGCGTACTGCACGACGACCTTCTGCTCGACGCGGAGCGAGATCCTCGTCTTGGTGGGGATCTCGGCGAAGATCTGCTTGCCGTCGTCATCGACGGGCGCGTCGTACAGCGCGTTCATCAGCATCTCGTCGATGCACTGCTCGATCGACTCGCGATACTTGCGCCGCACGCCCATCAGCTCGGCGAACTCCGAGATCTGGGAGATGCACAGCGACTTCTCCTGGTAGTCCCCGATCAGCTGGCTGTGGATCTGCGTGCCCCAGCGGATCACCTTGTCGAGCCCGAAGATGTCGCCAGCGAGGATCCGCGTGGCCATCGCCGACAGCTCGCGCGGATCGAGATCCTCCGCCACGAGCATGCCGGCGACGCGATCGGAGGCCTGCATGATCGCGACGATCGTCGCGAGATCCGAGGCGGCGAGGATCGCGACGGCCCGCGTGTCGCCGGTCAGCCGGGAGACCAAGGTCGACATGATCGCGCTGGCCTCGCCGCCGGCCGGCACGTGGACGACGACCAGGGCTGCGGCGATCTCCTTGCCCAGCTCGTCGAGGCTCGCGTGGAGATCGACGACGCCGCCGGCGGCCTTGAGGGCGATCGCGATCGCCTTGCCCACGGTCTTGTCGGGGGAGATCGCGATGATCCGGCGCGGGAGCATCCTAGATGACGGTGCCCTGATACCGGCTCAGCCACTGCGTCGGCTGGAAGTCCGGGATCGGGCGCGGCTGGAGCAGGGGCGCCGCGTCCTTCCAGAACGATCGGAACGCCAGCTTCTCGCCCGTCCGATAGAAGTGCACGAGGTAGGCGGCGTCGCAGGCCGCGAAGTCGGAGACCCACTGATCGAGGTCGTGGACGCCGACGTCGTGGAGGAGCTGCAGGCTGTAGCTCGCGGCCTCGTCCTCGTAGGTCGCGACCTCGCGCAGCATCTCCTCGGTCCACGCGGTGGGCTTGGCGAACGCGATCGCGCGGCCTCGCTCGCTCACGTTCCACTGCACGGTGTGGCCGAACAGGTGGATCAGGATGAACAGCGCGTTCTCGAGATCGAGATCGTAGTCGACCATGATCTGCTCGCCGTCGAGGTCGCCGGTGAACGGATCGGGGACATCCTGGATCCGGACCGGGATGTTCCAGCGGTGCTCGACGTGGCGCTCGATCAGATCGAACACCGCGCGCAGCCGATCGAGATCGGGCGCGCTCACTTGCGCGTGATGACGTTCTGGACGCGGGCCTGGGCCATCTCGTGCAGGGTGCGCATCACGCTGTACGCGGTCAGCTCGGCGAGGAGCTTGGTGACCTTGACGTGCTGGTCGTCGGTGAGCGTGCTCTCGACGGCCTTCATCGCCGCGACGAGGTTCTTCTCCTGGACGTCGAGCTCGTGCGCGTCGACGACGCCGTCGGCGAGCGAGGTCGCGAAGTGTTCGAGGCTGCCGACGTGCGCGTCGAGGTCGGGGTGCGAGTCGTCATCGATCCAGCTGGGGCGTGCCATCGTAGATTCTCCTGGGCCTGATTACTGTTGCTCGAGGATCTGCTTGATCGCGGTGAGGCGTTCCTGAAGCTTCTCGCGGCCGCCGAGCTTCTCGAGCTTCTCGCGCTTCGACGGGGGAAGGAACTCGATGTCGGTGCACTCGATGATCGCCGCGAGCTCCTGGGCCTCGCGCTCGAGCGTCTGCGTCGACGGCATGAACCCGGCGAGCGCACCCGCGAGGGCCTCCTTCGTGATCGCGCGCGAGCCGCCGAGCAGCGAGGTGCGATACGCACGGCCGATCACGCCCTCGATGTCGGCGCCCGACAGGTTGCCCTTGTGCGGGATCTCGGCGGGGAGGTCGGACTCGGCGAGCGTGGTGCCGCTCTTCTTCGCCATCATCACGAGCATGTGGCGGACCTCGGCGTCCTCGATCGGATAGAACAGCGGGATGTGGACCTCGGCGCGGCCCTGTCGCTTCATGTCGATCGGCAGCAGGTCGGGACGCGCGGTCAGCAGCATCCAGATGATCTTGCCGCGGTAGGCGGTGTCGCCCATCTGCGAGGCGATCAAGCCGAACACGCGAGCGCCCACGCCGGAGTCCCCGCCCGAGTCGCGGTTGCCGAGCATCGTGTCGGCCTCGTCGACGATCACGACGACCGGGCCCATCGACCGCATCACCCCGAGCACGCGCTCGAGGTTGCCCTCGGTCTCGCCGACGTACTTGCTGCGAAAGTTCTTGAGCACGACGGCGGGAATCCCGATCGAGCCCGCGAGGCACGTCGCGAGGAAGCTCTTGCCGGTGCCAACGGGGCCGCAGAACAGGTAGCCCATCGGCACGGTCTCGAGCTCGCCGCGCTTGACCAGCTCGGCGTCGTCGAGCAGGCGCCGCTTCGCAGCCTCGTGCCCGACGACAGTCTCGATACCCCACTTGGGCTCGACGAACTCGAGCATGCCCTGCGCCTGGCGCTCGATGAGCCGCTTCTTGAGCTCGCGGAAGTACCTGGTGTCGAGGCGACGGCCGGTCTCGATCGACGAGCGCACGAGCACCTCGAGATCGGTCAGGCCGATGCCGGCGGTCAACTTGCCGAGCTGGGGCAGCTCGTAGTCGGAGAACGTGCTGACCTCGCGGTTGGCGAGCTTGGCCTGCGCGGTGAGGAACGACAGGCGCTGCGTCTCGTCGGGCAGCGGCACCTCGATCGACGCGACGTGCGGGTTCGTCGTCAGCCGCTCGGCGACGCTCGACAGCCGCGGATCGATCAGGATGAAGCAGACGTTGAGCCGCTTGATGTACGGGCTCGACGACCAGTTGAGCAACGTCACGAGCGCGGTCTGCTCGTTGAGATCGAGGTTGCCGCTCGGCGCGACGTAGCCGACGTGGTCGATGATGATCGCGACGCGGATCCGGCCCTCGGGCTCCGCCATCGTGATCTTCTGGACGAGCAGGTCGAGGGTCGCGAGCGCCTTGGCCGGATCGCGCGGCAGCGCGCGCAGATCGCCGATCCACTTGTTGGCGACCGCGACCATCTCGGCGAGTCGCTTGCCGTTGCCGCCGGCCGCGCAGCGCAGGCCGCGCGCGAGATCGTAGTGGATGACGAGATCCCAGCGGCCGAACAGCTGCTCGGCGAGGAAGTCGGCGAGCGCGATGTAGCGCGTGTCGGGCTCCGGCGCCGCGCGCACCACGTCGAACGTGTTGCCGTGGATCACGAACATCGAGGTCGTGCCGGAGAAGTAGAGCTCGGCGAGCCGCGCGGCCCACGTCGGGAAGTGCGCGGGGAGCTGGGAGTTGGTCGTCCGGATCGCGCCGTCGGGCTGTCCCGCCAGGGTCTTGTCGTCAGCCATGGGTACCTACTGGACCACGCGTTGCGGCGTGAGGTCGGTGTCGAGGATCGACGGCGTCTCTTGATCGGCGGCCATGCCGGTGAGCGACTGCAGGTCGCGGATCGTCTGCTCGGTCTGCGAGATGCCGTCGGCGATCGCGTCGATCTTGCTCGACATCTCGTCGGGATCCGAGCTGCCGACCGCCATCTCGGTGACCGCCTGGCTCTTGTTCTCGAGGCGATCGAGCTCGGTCTGGACGAACTCCTGGTTGCCCTTGCTCTTCTCGACGTTCTCCTTGCGGACCTGGGCGGTCGCGATGCTGTCCTGGAGCGAGCGCAGGATGCGATCGGCCTCGCGATCGGCCTGGGGCACCGTGGCCTCGCGCTTGGCCAAACGTCCCTGGAGATCGGCGAGCGTCTGCTCGATCGCCTTCTGATCGGCGGCCTGCAGGAAGCGCGCGATCGCCTGATCGGAGAGCAGCAGCTTGAGGTAGACCCACAGGAGTCGATCGAGCGCCGGCTGACGGAGCTCGGTCGCGGCGCCGCTCTGGTCGTTGGTGTCGCCGCGCACGGCGTTGGCGATCCGCGACATCTCCACGCAGCGCGCGCGCAGGCGGAGGAAGCGCGCGCGGCGATCCTCGCTGAGCGACTTGAGCACGTCGAGGATGCGATCGCGCGCGGCGGGCTGGTTCGCGGCTTGCGCCGCCGTGGTCTTGCCGCCGCCGCGCTCCTCGGCATGGGCCTTCGCGTCGATCGCGCCCTGGAAGCGCGGCAGCGTCGTCAGACCGGCGAGGTAGGTGAGCTCGGCGGCGGCGATCAGCGGCATCGCGACGTCGGCGTGCCCGCTGAGCACCCCGGCGACGACGGCGCCACCGAAGATCAGGGTGTTCCACTTGAAGAGGAACGCCTCCGTCAGGTAGCGCCACAGGCCAGCTTTCTTGGGCTCCGCCATGTCCGGCTCTCAGTCTCCGGCCCGGCTCGACGACTCGAGCTTGTCGATCGTCGCGCGGAGCTCGAGGACGACCTCGTGGAACTTGGGATCGCGCTGCATCTCGAGCGACGGTCGATCCGGCGGCGGCACGCGCAGGTTCTGCAGCACGGTGCCCGGCGAGTTCGAGAACACGAGGATGTGATCGCCGAGGAACACGGCCTCCTCGATCGAGTGCGTGATGAAGAAGATCGTCGGCGACTGTTCGCGCCACAGCTCGACGAGGTTGTCCTGCATGCGCGCGCGCGTCGGCGGATCGAGCGCGCCGAACGGCTCGTCCATCAGGATGATGCGGGGCTCGAGGATCAGGGTCCGCGCGATCGCGACGCGCTGGCGCATGCCGCCCGACAGCTCGCTCGGGAACTTGTGGGCATCGCGATCGACGTCGAGGCCGACCTTCTTGATCCAGTACGCGGCGAGCTCGCGCCGCGCGCTCGCCGACAACCCGCCGCCGTACGACATGCCGCGCGCGATGCCACCGCTCGACGGCTGGCTGTCCGGACCGCGCTGCTCGACGGTGAACTCGGTCGGCGACATGATCGACCGGACGACGAACGCCTCTCCGTTGAGGTGCTTGTCCTTGACGCCGTCGATCATGACCGACTCGCCCTCGCGGAACAGGTGCGGCGACGACGTGCGGAGCGTGATCGCGTTGTTCTTGCGGACCGCCTCGACGATGCGGCGCTCGCGCACCTTCGCGAGCCCGGCGGGGCGGCACTCGAGGCCGAACGCGACGTTGTCGATCACCGTGCGGTTGTCGAACGACGTGTAGTCCTGGAACACCATGCCGCGATCAGGGCCCGGCCCCTTCACGATCTTGCCGTCGACGAGCACGGTGCCCGAGCTCTGCGGGAACTGGGGGAGCAGCCCGGCGATCATGCGGATCACCGTCGACTTGCCGCAGCCCGACGGGCCGAGGATCGAGACGAACTCGCCGCGCCCCGGGTAGTCCTCGATCGTGAACGAGACGTCCTTGATCGCGGTGAACCCCGACGGGTAGGTCTTGGTGACCTTGTCGAACTGGACGACCGGGATGGGCTTGGCCGTCGCGAGCGGGGCCATGCGGGGCTGGCTGGCGCTGACGTGCGCAGGCGCGGCCGCCCTGGGGATCGAGGGGATCGGGGCCTCGGTCGGGGCCGGCACCTCGGGGGGCGCGGGCGTCGGTGAAGGCGCGGGCGCCGGCGCGGGCTCGCCGAGCAACTCGGCCTCCATCGCCGCGAGCGCGGCGGCCTCGGCGTCGAGATCGCGGGGCTTGGCGGTCGCGGGCGCCGAGGGTGGGGGAGGGGCAGCAGCGTCGGGCTTGGTGGGCGGCTCGCTCATAGATCCTTGCGCCAGCGGAACGCCCCGCGCTGGATCGTGCGCAGCAGCAGGTCCACCCCGTAGGCGATGAACGCGATGATGAACAGGAGCGCGATGACGTGCTCGCGCGGCCCGATGCGGTTGGAGACCTCGATCATCGCGCCGAGCCCGAGCTCCTGGCCGGTGGCCTCGGCGAGCGTGATGTAGCCGAGCGCGAGGCCGAACTGGAACCGCAGGCTCGTGATGATGTCGGGCACCGCGAGCGGGACGAGCACCTTCCAGATGATCTGGAAGCGCGACGCGCCGAGCGTCTGGGCCGTCTCGACGTAGCGCTCGGGCACGATCGCGACGGCCTTGATCGCGTCGCTGAACACGAACGGCACGACCGCGAGGAAGATGTAGAGCGTCTTCTGGGTCTCGCCCACGCCGCCGAACATCAGGAGCGTGAGGAACAGCATCGCGGTCATCGGGACCGAGCGGAGGAAGATCACGACGGGGCCGAGCGCGGCCGCGACGGAGCGGATCGAGCCGGCCAGGATGCCGAGGCCGACGCCGACGAGCGCGGCGAGCCCGACGCCGAGGAACACGCGCTGGAGCGTGGCGAAGATGTTGTCGACGATGTGACGCTCGCCGAGCGTGCCGAGCGAGCGCCAGACCTCCCCCGGCGAGGGCAGGCGCGTCGGCGACACCATGCGGGTGTGGCCGCATGGATCGTAGTTCGCGGCCATGCCGGCGGGGATCGGGCCGTGCGTGCACTCGCTGCTCCGCGTGATGAACCACCAGAGCAGGAAGATCAGCGCGACGAGCGACGCGCCGAGCGCGATGCGGATCGGGAACGGCGGATCGTGCCGCAGCCGCTTCCACCACGGGGGTGGCTGCGCGATCTCGAGCTTCGCGGGCTTCTCGGGCTTCTCGGGCTTCTCGCTCTTCGTCTCGCGATTGCCGTCGCCATACATCGGCACGGCCTTCTTGGGCGCGGCCTTGTTGGTCGCGCCGGGCGCGCTCGCCGAGGCGGCAGCCGCCTTGGCGACCGCGTCCTTGTCGACGCCCTTCCCCGATGTGTCGTCCCCACCCGCCATCGTGCCTCGAGCTACTGCGCCTCGGCGGGAACGACCTTGACCTCGACGCGACGGTTCTTCGCGTGATTGTCAGGGTCCTTCGGGTCGGCGGGCTTGTCCCAGCCGTAGCCAGCCGTCACGAACTGGTTCGGTTGCATGCTGTACGGCTTGTTGACGAGCGCCTCCTTCACCGCGTTCGCGCGGCGCAGCGAGAGCTCGCGGACGAGCGTCTCGTCGGCCATGTTCTTCATCGAGCCGTCGGTGTGCCCCGAGATCTGGATGCGCGCGGCGCCGAACTGGCCCGCGAGCTTGGCGACGTCCTCGACCGTGTTCTCGACGTTCGGGTCGTAGAAGTGCTCCGGCGCGCCGTTCGCGCCGGGGACCTTCTTGAAGATGTCGTTGGAGTTCGGGAAGAACTGGATCGTCACCGTCTTGGTGAGGATCGCGCTCTCCACGTTGACCTCGAGGTTCGAGACCGGCGTGAACTTGTACTCGTAGTCGTTGGTCTGCGCCGCGTACTTCGGGTCGGCCGACAGCTTCTTGATGACCGAGAAGTCCATGATCTGATCGAACGGCACCTTGCTGTCGACCGCGCGGATCGCCTTGTACAGGAGGAATGCGGTCGTGTACGTGCGCTCGAAGTTCGTCGGGTTGTTCTGGTTGAGGAAGAAGTCCTTGTTCTCGGCGAAGTTCGTCCAGTGCGCGTCGCCGAGCATGTCCTTCGCCGTGCCCTTGGGCAGGCCGTAGAACTCGTCCATCAGCTCCGCGACCTTCGGCTTGTTGACGTCGGTCTTGAGCTCCTCGGTCGCGTCGAGGATGCCGCGCACGATGCCCTCGATGATCTCCGGGTTGTCACGCGCGAAGTCGGCGCGCGCGTACCACACGTCCGCGATCAGCTTGTTCGCCGTGCCGGTGGAGATCAGGAGCTTGTTGCCCATGCCGGGCTTGGTGAGGTTGTAGATGTCCGGCGCCCACGACACGCAGCCGACGATCGACTTGTCCGCGTTGAACGCGGCGGCCGCCTGGAACGCGTCGGGCGTGAACTTCATCTTCACCTCCGACGGCTGCACGCCACCGTTGAGCAGCATGTTGAGCAGGAAGAAGTGCGACGGCGAGTTCTGCGCGAGCGCGACGGTCTTGCCGCGGAGGTCGGTCACGTTCTTGATCGAGTCGCGGACGACGACGCCGTCGCCACCGTTGCTCCAGTCGACCTGCTGGAACACGCGCGGCATCGTGCGCGCGTCCTTGTTCAGGCCGCTCTGGATCAGGATCGGCAACATGTCGACGGTCGCCCAGCCGATGTGCGTCGAGCCCTGCGCGAACGCATCGCGCATCGCGACCGGGTTGTCCGAGAGCACGAGCTCGAGCTGGAAGTCACCGCCCTTGGCGTCCTTCCAGACCTTCTTCGGCTTGCTGCCCTGGTTCGCCAAGATGATCGGCGCCCAGCCAGCCCAGGTGTTGACCGCGAAGCGCACGATGCGCGGCGTGCCGAGCTTCTTGTAGTCGCCCGCGCCCACGACCTCGGGGAGCCGCGACGCGGCCTCGAAGGTGTACTCCTTCGTCGACGTCGGCGAGCCCTTGTCGTCCGTCGCTTCGGCCGTCTGCCCCGAGCCGTTCGGCCCGGCGTTCTTCTTGATGTCGTTGATGTCGATCTGGTCGCTGCCCGCGCTGACCGCGCCGCTCGTGGAGGGCTTCGCGTTGCAGCGCCAGAACGCCATGCCGACGAGCCCGCCGACGACGAGCAACACCGCCAGGAAGAATGCCGGTTTCGGCTTGCCTGCTTCAGCCATAAACTACTCCGCCACCTTTTCGGGTTCGGCGACCGTCTCGGCCGGGCCGAGATCCTTCGCCGTGGTCACCACCGGAGTCGTCTCCGGTGCGCGCATGCCGAGCTCGACCTCGAGATCCTTGAGGGCGTCGTCGGCCATCGACTTCTCCATCCGCTCCTCGGCGTCGATCTTCGCGATGCCATCCGTCGACAGATCGCTGGCGACCCGCGCCTTGCCGCGGTTGCCGTCGATCTTGCGCTGGATCACGTCCTCGAGCTGACCGAAGTCGGTGGTCACATCCATGTTGAAGCTCTGCGTCAGCTTGGCGACCTCCGCCTCGGCCTCGCTCATCTTGAGCTCGGCGTCGTACTTCGAGATCTTGTCCTTGACCTCGACGAGCTTCTTGTTCGCGAACTGGATCTTCTTGAGGTTGTTGCCGTAGGCCTGCTCGTGCATCGCGAGCTGGCCCTTGTTCTCCTCGAGCGTCGCCTTCGCCTTGGTCAGCTGCAGCGCGAAGCTGCCGGCCGTCTCGCGATCGCCGGCCTTGAGGTAGGCCTTGGCTTGCGCCTGCAGCTTGGTGATCTGGCTCTCGCCGTCTTTCACCTGCCGCGACACGCGCTCGACGAGCCCGCGATACTGCTCGAGGCCCTGGCGGCCCTCCTTGAGCTGCTCGACGGCCATGTCGTACTCGTACTGCATCTGGGCGATCGGATCGGCCTCCCAGAAGAAGTTCGCGAGCTTGTTGAGCTGACCCCTGATCGCACCAAAGAACTTGCCGAGAATCATCGCGGTTCCTGCCTCCGCCCACGGGCTGCCCGGGGAACAGCCCGGAAGGTACGAACCATCGGAGGCGCGCTCAAGCCAGGGGACGTCGAATCCACACGTGCCCGTGCGATCGCGGAGTTTCGCGGCCGATGCTACGGTGGCGCATGTCGTTCGGTGCGATCGTCGTGCTCGCCCTCGGGCTGGCGATGGATGCCACCGCGGCCGCCGCCGCGCGGGGCTCCGTCGTCTCGCGCCTGCGGCTCACGGAGGTGCTGCTCGTGGCGCTCGTGTTCGGCGGCTTCCAGGCCGGGATGCCCCTGATCGGGTGGGTCGTCGGGGCGCAGCTCGGCGACATCGTCGAGCGGTGGGATCACTGGATCGCGTTCGGGCTGCTGTCGCTGCTCGGCGCGAAGATGATCTGGGAGTCGCTCGGCGACACCGAGAAGCCCGAGAAGCTCGGCCTGTGGACGCTGCTGGGGCTCGCCATCGCGACGAGCATCGACGCGCTCGCCGTCGGCGTGACCCTCCCGATCATCCACGCGCCGGTCGCGCTCACGGTCGTGACGATCGGCGTGGTGACCGCGCTCGCGAGTGCCGCCGGGATGGGTATCGGCCGTCGGTTCGGCGCCGCCCTGGGCAAGCGCTTCGATCTCGTCGGCGGCCTCGCGCTGATCGGGCTCGGCACGAAGATCCTCGTCGACCACCTGACGGCCTGAGCTCAGAAGACGAATTCGCCCATCACGCCGATCGCGAGCGCGAGGCTGTCCTCGACGCGATAGCGGTGGCCGACGAGATCGATCTTCGGCGCGTACAGCGGGTTCACCTCGTCGGTGCCGGGCGTGACGACGTCGTTCGCGTCGGTCTCGCAGTGTCCGGTGCCGCAGGTGGGCAGATCGATGCCGGCATCCGCGAACGAGATCGCGTGATCGGTCTTCCACGCGACGTCGACGGTGGCGGCGAGGTGCACGCCCTTGCCGAGCTTCGCGCGGACCGAGGTCCGCAGCGCGGTCTCGAGGTAGCCCTCGATGTTCGAGATGCCGGGGTGACTCTTGGCCTGCACGTCGACGAGGTCG
>JAPLLF010000472.1 GCA_026387715.1 Pseudomonadota bacterium | reverse complement strand
CGCCTGCCGGTGCCGGAGTCGATGAACCTCCAGCGCTACGACGACCTCGCGTGGGCGTTCGGCCACGCCGCGCGGTGGGACGAGTTCGCCGTCGGCGAGCGGCTCGATCACCCCGACGCGATGACCATCGAGGAGGCCGATCACGTCCAGGCGACGCGCCTCTACCACAACACCGCGCAGGTTCACTTCGACGCGATCGCCGCGAGCGAGACGCGCGACGCTCGCCGCCTCGTCTACGGCGGGCACGTCATCAGCGTCGCGATGGCGCTCGCGCAGAACGGCCTCGGCTCGATGCTGCGGATCGCCGCGTGGAACGGCGGCGCCCACGTCGGCAAGACGTTCGGCGGCGACACGATCCGCGCGTTCACCGAGGTCCTCGACAAGGTCGAGCTCGCCACCCGCCGGGACGTCGGGGCGTTGCGCCTCCGGCTCTGCGGGGTGAAGAACATCCACGCGGCCGATCTCGGCGCCGTGCCGCCGCTGCTGTCCGGAACCAAGGATCCGCGCGTCGTGCTCGAGCTCGACTACTGGGCGTTGTTCCCGCGACGCTGAGCGTTGCGCGCGAGCCCCACGCCGAGCGCGGCGATCACGAGGAACGCGATCGCGAGGGCGATCCGCAGCGGCGTGCGCGAGCCCTCCTCGACCGTGAACGGCCCGACGCGCGCGAGCCTCGGTGGTGGGCGATCCACCTCGACGTCGATCGTCGGGTCCGCGACCTCGGGTGCGACGGCGTGGACGAGCGCACGCGTGCGGTCGGTGATCCGCGCGCGGTCGGCCTCGGTCTCGACGACGATCACGACGCTGCCGGTCGCCGGGCCGGGAGTGGGGCTGGGCATCAGGGGATCCATCACCGGGCGCTGGATCGTCACGCGGGCGTGCCTCGCGCCTGGGAGTAGCTCGAGCTGGGCCGCGAGCCGGGTCTCGTCGTTGCGATCGCGCGCGCGCTGATGGTCCACCGGGCCGTCGACGATCGGCGCGCACGCGCTCGTCATCCCGACCGCGCCGAACATCACCAGCACGAGACCTCGCAACCGCGCCACCGCCGTAGAGTATCGTCGAATCGTGAACGCCGTCGTCCACCTCGCGACGCTGCTTCCGCCGTCCGGCATCCGTCGGCTCGCGGCCCTGCGGGTGTCCCGGTTCGAGCCGAACGAGCCGCCGTCGCACGATCGCCGCGATCTCGCGATCGACGAGGCGCGGACCGCGGTCGCCGCGCGCTGGGGGGGCGATCTGTGCGGGATGCTCAACGCGATGACGCGGGGCGAGCTCGCGGCGGTCGCCGCGGCGCTGCGGATCCCGCCGACGAGCGTGGCGGTCTCGCCTGCGCTCCGGCTCGCGTTGTGGGAGGTCGGGGCCGCGCTCGAGCGGGGCACCGCCCTGGTGTCGGCGGCGCTCCAGCCCCGCCCCGTGGTGCTCGGTGGTCACCTGGTGGTCGAGGGCGCCGCGCGTGGCCTGTATCCCGCCAGCGCGCGGTGGCCCCGCGAGACCCCATCGCCCGCGAGCCCGTGTCCTCCCACCGACGAGCCCGACAGCCTCGACGAGCTGCTGCGCGCCGCGGATCGCGCGATCGGCGTCCGGCTCGGGGCGCGGGGCGCCGACAAGGGCGCGTGGGGGCAACGGGCCGCGGCGCTGCTCGGCGTCGTGGAGCGGCGGGCCGCCGAGCCCGACTGGCGCGGCGACGTCGAGATCAAGACCGTCGCCGTCGCGCGCGAGCCCGCGAGCGGCCGCTGGCGGATCGTCGACGATCCGGCGATCGCGATGGTCGGCGAGCCGGCCCTGGCGAAGCTCGCGCGCACGCTGTGGCTCGCACGTGCGGACGTCGGCGACGGCGACGCCACGATCGTCGCGTGGTATCTCCTCGACTGCGACGCCGAGGTCGCCCGTATGGTCCGCCGTTATCTCCACGTTCGTCCCAAGGGTCCCGCCGGCACCGACGCGCGCGGCCTCTACCTCCACAAGCGGTTCTTCGCCGACGCCGGGCTGCTGGCCGCGCTCAACGGACCCCAGCCATGATCATCGACGAGCTCCGGATCGTCGGCTCGACCCAGACCAACGTGGTGATGCACGCCGAGCTCGTCCGGGTCGCCCAGCGGGCGCTCGGCCGGCGCCCGCCGGAGCCGCGCAAGGAGGGGCTCGGGACGCTCGTCTATCCGTTCGATCCCGATCTCGCCTGGGCGGCGGTGACGTACCTGCGCACCCCGACGCGCGTGGTGTGGGACGTGTATCGCTCGACGGCGCAGCGCCTCGAGCCGCTGTACGACGAGCTCGTGCGCGACATCCACCTCGACCCGCGCCGGCTGTTCCTCGACGGTGACGGCATCTCCGTCGAGGTCCGGCGCGTCGATGAGTTCGCGGCCGGCGAGCGCCAGATCGTCGGCACGGTCAAGAACGCGCTGATCGACGGCGCGCATGCCCGCCGGGTCCGCCTGCACGTCGATCCCGAGCGTCCGGTCACCCGGTGGATCGCGCGGCACGACGACCGCAACGAGCTGATCGTGTCGATCGATCTCGGCGGTGGCTCGCTCGCGCATCGCGGGTGGCGCCGCGAGGCGGGCGAGGCCCCGCTGCGCGAACACCTCGCGGCGATCCTGCTCATGCTCGCGCGGTTCGATCCGCGCCGCGACGTGCTCGTCGATCCGATGTGTGGCTCGGGGACGATCGCGATCGAGGCGGTGCTCGCCGCGCGGGCGATGCCGCGGGAGGCCCCGACGCTGGCGGCCCTCGAGCTCGCGCGCGATCGCAAGGCGGTCCCGCTGTTCCCCGACGCGGCCCCGCTCGTCGTCGGCTGCGACGTCGATCTCGAGGTCCTCGCGATCGCGCGGGACAACGGGCGACGCGCGAATTGCGGCGACGCCATCACGTGGCAGCGCGCCGACATCGCGCGGCTCCAGCCGTCGACGATCGCCGAGATCGCGGCCGAGCATGGTCGCCCCACGATCGACAGCGGGCTCCTGCTGATGAACCCGCCCTACGGCGAGCGGCTCGAGGACCCCGAGCTCGCGACCCTGTACGCGGCGATCGGCGAGACCTGCAAGCGGTTCGGCGCCCCGTGGCGCGCCGGCTTCCTCGTGGCGACGCCGTTGTTCGAGAAGGTGCTGCTGCCGATCCTCGGGGCGCCGCGCATCAAGAAGCCGCTCGCGAACGCGAACTTGCGCGCGTACTTCTATCTCTGGGATCTGTGATCTTTGGAGGGTGGGTGGGACTCCCCCGGTCGGGAAACGCGACGAGCACACCGAGATCGGTGGTGTATGCTTGGCGCTCGGATGAGACTCCTCGCCATAGCCGTCACGGTGATGTTCGCGCTCTTCTCGGGCGCTGCCTTCGCCGGTAAGTCCAAGGTCGCGATCCTCAAGATCGACTCCGACAGCGGCGCCGAGGTGCAGGGCGTGCTCAAGGAGGTGCTCACCGACGAGTTCGGCGTCGTGCCGTTCAAGGAGACCACCAAGGCCGCGAAGTCGCTCGGCATCGACGACGAGCCCACCGACAAGGACTTCTCCCGGCTCACCGAGGAGCTCGAGGTCGACGTCGTCGTCGCGGCGCGGCTCGAGGGCAACGGCGAGACCCGGACGTTGCGCGTGAAGCTCTACGTGAAGGGCAAGAAGAGCAAGAAGTTCTCGGTGCAGTTCGGCAACGCGAAGTCCGAGAAGTTCAAGCGCACGATGCGCTCGACGCTGTCCGACAAGATCAGCGCGATCAACCGGACCGGCGAGGACGAGGACGAG
>JAPLLF010001215.1 GCA_026387715.1 Pseudomonadota bacterium | reverse complement strand
AGGTCACGTCGCGCTTCGGGATCGGGGAGGCCCTGCGGATGCAGAACCAGCGGTTCGACACGATCGAGGACGCCCGGAGTGCCTACTTCATGCGCCTGACCGATCTCGCGACGAAAGGATATCTCGATGCGACGGCAGACTAAGCGTCACTCGGGATTGACGAGTTTCCCGGCACACCATTATGGTGTTTCACATCGTTTTTTGGAGGAGGAGTCGAGATCGTTAGCCAGCGCTTCGGCGCAAGGATGGCGTAGCGCCGTCCGGGCACAATCACTGCACATTCACCACAAGGTAGGCTGTTCTTGGTCTGCTGCCGCTGAAGGGGTATTCCTCATCAGCTCAGCTGGACCAACCACACAACTGCGGTTTGAGCTAATGAGGAATACCCCTTCAGCGGCGCAGACCGGTGAGCCTACCGTGTCCCATGAGGGATGTAGCGGTCTCGACTCCTCCTCTGATCTTTTCTCCTGCGGCGCGGGTGCCCTATGACGGCGACCACCGCCACCACCCAGCTGCCACGCTGGGATGACATCGCTGCTGCGGGCGGCATCCGCAACTGGGTCGACGCCGAGATCACCCGTCAAGGGTTGACCGATCCGGGCGCGTCCTCGGCCACGACGGACGCCGAGAAGAAGGCGTACAAGGCCCGGCGTGATGAGGAGCGGCGCGTTCGCCGGCTACTCTTCAAGCAGGCGTGGGCATCGTACAAGGCGTCGCACATCGTCCACCTCGGGCCGGGCGTGTTCTGGCACGACACCGCCGATGTCGACCGCTTCGACGCCGACGATCCGGAGAAGAAGCGGCGCGACAACCAGCTCCCCGAGCTGAAGGATGTCGAGGCGTTCGCCAAGGCGGTCGGTCTGTCGATCGCGCGGCTGCGCTGGCTCAGCTATCACCGCGAGGTCGAGACCGCGACGCACTATCGTCGCTGGCTCGTGCCCAAGCGCGATGGCACGCCACGCCTGATCTCGGCCCCCAAGCCGGAGCTCAAGGCCGCGCAGCGCTGGATCATGCGCGAGGTCACGGAGCACCTCCCGGTGCACGGCGCCGCGCACGGCTTCCTCGCAGGGCGCTCGATCGTGACCAACGCGGTCGTGCACGCGGGTGCGCGCATCGTCGTCAAGGTCGACATCAAGGGCTTCTACCCGACGATCACGTTCCGGCGCGTGAAGGGTCTGCTCCGGCGCGCCGGGCTCGGCGAGCAGGTCGCCACGTTGATGGCGCTGCTCGCGACGGAGTCGCCACGCGACGAGGTCGTCACCCACGGCAAGACGCACTACGTCGCCACCGGACCGCGCTCGCTGCCGCAAGGAGCGCCGACGAGTCCATCGATCACCAACGCGCTGTGCCTGCGCCTCGACTGCCGGTTGTCGGGCTTGGCACGCACGCTCGGCTGTCGTTACACGCGCTACGCCGATGATCTCGCGTTCTCGTGGCACGGCCCGGGGAAGTCCGACATCGGCACGCTGCTGCGTGCGGTGAAGGCGATCCTCACGAGCGAGGGCTTCGAGATCCACCCGAAGAAGACGCGGGTCATGCGGAACGGGGCTCGTCAGCGCCTCACCGGCTTGATCCTCAACGGGACCGAAGCGAAGGACGCGGCGCCGGCGCGCGTCCCGCGGGAGACGCAGCGCAAGCTGCGCGCGGCGATCAAGAATCGCGAGCTCGGTCGTCCTGGAAAGGCCGACGAGTCGCTCGAGCAACTCAAGGGCATGGCCGCGTTCGTCATGATGACCGATGCCGCACGCGGCCAGGCCTTCATGGCACGCATCGACAAGCTGATCGCCGCGCGCGACGGCAAGTAACAGGAGATCTCGATGAGCGAGTGGACCGTACATCTCGAGTTCGAAGAGGGCACGTCGAGCAAGTTCTGGCGCGCGCGCGTCGAGGGCAAGACGCTGTACGTCAACTACGGCAAGATCGGCAGCAACGGCCAGACGCAGGTCAAGGACTTCCCGTCGCCGGCTGGCGCCGAGAAGGAGTTCGACAAGCTCGTCGCCGAGAAGCGCAAGAAGGGCTACGCGGATGTCGGCGGCGGCGAGGCTGCCGCCGAGGGCGAGGACGAGGAGAAGGACGAGGACGAGGACGAGGAGGGGGAAGAGGAGGCGGAAGAGGAAGAGGACGACGACGCCCCGAAGAAGAAGAAGAAGTCGATCGGGGGCACGGCCGCAGCGGCGCCTGCGCCACCCGCGAAGGCCGCGGCCAAGCCTGCAGGCCATCGCATGGTGCTCGAGGCGGGCAACCGCAAGGTCGAGGCCGTGCTGGTCCTCGACGGCAAGACCGTCCGCATGGACTCGAGCGAGACGTTCGCGAGCCCCGAGGTCGCAAAGAAGGCCTACGAGCGCCTGAAGAAGACGCTCGCGGGTGAAGGCTACAAGGACTGAGCCTCGCTAGAATCGACCCCATGGGGTCGATTCTCGAAGACGGCGACGACGCGGAAGTTCAGGGCTCGAGCTCGACGTACACGTTGTCGCGCAAGGGCGACGTCTACTCGTGTACGTGCCCGGCGTGGCGCAACCAGAGCGCGACGATCGACATGCGCACCTGCAAGCACCTGCGCGCGTATCTCGGCGACGAGGTCGAGGTCGCCCGCGTGGGCTCGGCCCCTGCGACGCGTGCGAGCGGGGGAACCGTCCGCGCGTCGTCGGGTGGGGGCGGGGCGGCCAAGGCTGCCAAGGAGACTGCGCCGCCGGTCTTGCTCGCGCACAAGTGGGAGGTCGAGCACGATCCGACCGGCTGGTGGATGAGCGAGAAGCTCGACGGGGTTCGCGCGTACTGGGACGGTGAAGGGTTCCTGTCGCGCCAGGGCAACAAGTTCTACGCACCCGACTGGTTCGTCGAGGCGCTGCCGGCCGACACGCTCGACGGCGAGCTGTGGGTCGGTCGCAAGATGTTCTCCCGGACGATCAGCATCGTGCGATCCGGCGCGATGGGCGTGGACTGGAAGAACGTCAGCTACGTCGTGTTCGACGCGCCGAACGCCAAGGGCGGCTTCGAGGATCGCATCGCACACGCCGAGACGGTGATTGGCCGCACCTCGTCGTCGTACGTGCGCGTCCTCGAGCACGTCACGTGCGATGGGTTCGTGCACCTCCGCGAGGAGCTGGCGCGCGTCGAGGCGCTCGGCGGCGAGGGCCTGATGCTGCGGCGGCCGTTATCGAAGTACGAGGTCGGTCGGTCGACCTCGCTGCTCAAGGTGAAGACGTTCCACGACGCGGAGGCCCGGGTGATCGGGCACTCGCCGGGCACCGGCAAGCACAAGGGCAAGCTCGGTGCGCTGATCTGCGAGCTGCCGAGCGGCGTCACCTTCAACGTCGGCACCGGGTTCTCCGACGCCGAGCGCGCGGATCCTCCCGAGGAGGGCGCGGTGATCACCTTCCGCTACCAGGAGCTCACCGACGACGGCGTGCCACGGTTCCCGAGCTGGGTCGGCGTGCGCATCGACGCCGAGTGGCCGCCGACGTCGGAGGCCAAGCCGGTGTCGAAGTCGGCTGGCAAGGCGACGCCGGTGGCCAAGCCCCTCGCCAAGGTCGCCAAGGGGTCGGCGGGGGAGGTCGTCAAGAAGGCCAACGTGACGTACGTCGCCGCGGCGAAGTCGTCGGTGGTCGAGGACGCCGACGTCGAGGCAGACGATGGCGACGACGACGACGACGCTCCGGTCGTCGTCAAGAAGGCCGCGAAGAAGCCCGCGCCGAAGCCCGTGCCGGAGGATGACGAAGCCGCGGAAGACGAGGTCGCGGAAGACGACGACGCGGAAGCCGCCAAGCCCGCGCCCGACTTCTTCATGAGCCTCGTCCACCCCAGCGAGAACAAGTTCTGGGAGATCGAGGTGCGCGGCAAGGTCCACTACACGCGGTTCGGCAAGATCGGGAGCCCCGGCCAGACCCGGCTCACCGAGGTCGGCAGCGCGACGGCGGCCAAGTCCGACGCCGACAAGCGCGCGATGGTGAAGCGCAAGGAAGGCTACGTCGCCAAGAAGAAGAAGTAGGCGAAGCCTACGAGTCCGGCTTTCGCCGGTGCAGGGTGAGCGAAGCGAACAAGTAGGCGAAGCCTACGAGTCCGGCTTTCGCCGGTGCAGGGTGAGCGAAGCGAACAAGTAGGCGGTGAGCGAAGCGAACAAGTAGGCGAAGCCTACGAGTCCGGCTTTCGCCGGTGCAGGGTGAGCGAAGCGAACAAGTAGGCGAAGCCTACGAGTCCGGCTTTCACCGGTGCATGGTGAGCGCAGCGAACAAAGTAGGCCTCAGTTCACGGTCTCGGGACCCGGCGCGAGCTCGCAGAGCAGGTGTCCGACGTGCCCCATCGTGCGCTGGATGCGCGTGAGCGGGCAGCGCGCCTCGAGCAGCTCCTGGCGCGCGTCGGCGTCCATCACGAGCGCGGCGGCGACCGCATCGGCGCACTCGCCTGGATCGCCCGCGCTACGGACGAGCTCCTTGAGCTGCGAGCCGCCTTGATCGAGCACCTCGGCGAGGCGATCGCACAGCGCCACCAGCCGCTGGAGTTGATCGCGGACCGTGCCGGCATCGACCGGGGTGTCGTCGAGCCTGCGCACCGCGGCGGTGCGATACGCGCGCGGCCCGGGCAGCTCTCGATCGAGCTCGACGCGCGCGACGCCCTTGAGCAGGAGGACGAACCGCCCGTCGGGCAGCTCCTCGCTGCAGATGATCCGACCCACGCCGAAGCATTCGTACACCGGCGGGCGACCGTAGTAGCTCGCCTCGTAACCGGGCCGCAGGCGCGCGACGCCGATCAGCTGATGGCCGTCGAGACAGTCGCGGGCGAGCTCGCGATAGCGAGGCTCGAACACGTGGAGCGGCATGAGGCCACCGGGCAACAGC
>JAPLLF010000635.1 GCA_026387715.1 Pseudomonadota bacterium | reverse complement strand
TCGTTGAGGGCCTTCAGTTCGGGGTGCGAACAGTGGTAGCCGAAGAACACCTGACCCAGGGGGGAATGCTTGTTCGGCGAGCGCAACTCGCCGGTGAGGGTGATGCGTTGCCCCCGATCGACGGCAGCCAGCAGGCGTGCTTCTCCCCCGCGGTGATCACCGACCTGCTCGCGCGCCCCGCGCTCGCGCTCGACCCCGATCACGTCGCGACCGTCGGCCACTCGCTCGGCGGCAAGATCAGCACGCTCGCCGCGTCCGGCGATCCGCGGATCGACGCGGTCGTCGGCTGGGATCCGGTCGACTCGTCCAGCCCGTCGGTGGCGCCGCAGCTGATGGGCGCGCTCCACGCCGTCGTCGCGGTGATCGGCGAGACGACCAACGCGACCGGCGGCACCGGCGGGATGTCGTGCGCACCGGCGGCCGAGAACTACGCGCAGTTCTACGCCGCGGCCAAGAGCCCGGCGGTCGCGATCACCGTCGCGGGCGCCGATCACATGGACTGGGTCGACGATCCCTCGTGCGGGTTCTGCACGCTGTGCACCGCGGGCACCGCGGCGCCCGAGCTCGTGCGCGCCGCGACCCGCCGGCTGACCGTGGCGTGGCTGCGGCTCCAGCTGCTCGCCGACGCCTCGATGATGCCGTGGGTGATGCAGCCGCCCGAGGCCGGCCTCACCGTCCAGGCGCGCTAGCTCAGCGCGCGTCTTCGCGGCGCGCTTCGGCCATCAGCGCGAGCAGCGCGACGGCGAGCACGAACCGCGGATCGAGCTGCGACGGCTGCAGGTCGACGTCGAACTCCTTGGTGAAGAAGCGGAAGCGCTGCTTGATGAACGCGACCTGCTGCCCGCCCGAGAAGATCGCGTGCTTCGAGGTCAGGATCGGGATGAAGCGGCGCAGCAGCGACGCGCCCTGCTCCTCCGCGTAGCCGATCTCCGCGCCGTTGCCGTCGAAGATGATGAACTTGTCGCGGATGATCGACGACCAGCCCTTCTTCTGGACCGAGCCCATGATCTGGCCGGTCTGCGCGTCGAGCACCTCGTACGAGAAGTTGATCGCGATGATCTGCTTGCTCTTGACCCGCATGATCGGCCGCGTCTTGGCCTCGTCGCCGAACACCATGAACTCCTCGCGCAGCTTCAGGAGCGGATGCGCGATGTACATGATCAGCTGGCCGTCGGCGGTGAACACGCGGAACACGCGCTCGAGGAACGACCAGAACTTGCGCTTGATCGTGTAGTGGCTCTGGGTCGCGAGCGACACGGGCATCGCCTCGCGCGTCAGCGCCATGGACGGGGGAACGTCGGTCATCCCGCTACGGTAACGCGGCTGCTATGCTCGGGACATGCACGGCGGCGCGATCTCGATGGGACGGATGACCTACGCCGAGTTCCTCGTCCACGAGGAGGCGAGCGAGACCAAGCACGAGTACGTCAACGGCGAGGTCTACGCGATGGCCGGGGGCACGATCGCCCACGGCGCGATCGCCATGGCCATCGGCACCGAGCTCTCCAACGCGCTCCGCGATCGACGCTGCCGCGTGCTGTCGTCCGACGTGCGCGTCCGGGTCGCAGCCACGGGCCTGTCGACCTACCCCGACGTCACCGTCGTTTGCGGGACGATCGAGGCGACCCCGGACGACCCGCACGGCGTGCTGAACCCGACGATCATCGTCGAGGTGCTGTCGCCGTCGACCGAGGCGTACGATCGCGGGGCGAAGGGCGCGCACTACCGGCGGATCCCGTCGCTGCGTGAGTACGTCCTCGTCGGCCACGCCGAGCCGCTCGTCGAGGTCTGGCGGCGCAACGAGCGCGGCAACTGGGAGCTGTTCGTCGAGGCGCGGGCCGGCGAGCAGGCCGAGCTGGTGTCGTGCGGCGCGCCGATCACGCTCGACGTCGACGCGATCTATCGCGACCCCCTCGCATGACATATCCTCGCGCGCGTCATGACCGAGCGCCTCGTTCACATCTGTAATGGCGACGCGACCGCCGATTCGCTGAGCCTCGCCGACCTGCCCGGCGACATTCGCGTGTGGGGCGACGCGCTCGACCAGGGCCCCGTCCGCGGGCTGGCCGACGCCGCGCACCACGTCGAGCGCGCGACGTTCTGGGCGTCCCGCGCCGGCGACAACGGCGGCGCCGCCGAGCTCGCGGCGTGGGATCACGCGGTCGACGACCTCGCCGGCGCCGAGGAGGTCGTGCTGTGGTTCGAGCACGATCTGCCCGATCAGCTCGCGCTCGCGCGGATCCTCGCGCGCATGAATCGCCGCGGGTTCCCGCCGACCCTGACGATCGTCTCCATCGATCGCCACCCGGAGGTGCCGAACTTCCTCGGGCTCGGCCAGCTCCAGCCCGAGCAGCTCGCGCAGCTGTGGCCCAACCGGACCCCGCTGTCCCGCGACGCGGTCGACGAGGCGATGACCGCGTGGATCGCGATCACGTCGCCCGATCCGCGCGCGCTGCCGTTCCTCGTCCGCCGCATCAAGGCGATGCCGTTCCTCGCCGGGGCGCTCGAGCGTCACCTCGAGGAGTTCCCGGATCCGACCAGCGGCATGTCGCGTACCGAGCGGCAGGTGCTCGCCGCGTTCGCGCGCGGCGAAGGCGCCTCGCTCGTCGTCAACTCGCACGCGATCGATCCGCGCTACCCGATCTCGGATGTCCTCGTCGGACACGTCGTCGCCACGCTGACCAAGGCCGGCTTCGTCGACGGCACCAGCGTCACGGCCCTCGGCCGCCAGGCGCTCGCTGGCGCGATCGATCGCGTCGCCGAGGTCGGCATCGACGAGTGGCGCGGCGGCGTCCACCTCGAAGGTCGCGGCCCCACGTGGCGCTGGGACGCGCGCGCGCGGGCGATCGTCGAGCGCTAGCAGCCGAGAACCCTGGCACAGGCCTCGGTGTAGAACCCGGGCCTCGCGCGCTGCGCGAGAGGTGGGCCGTGGGTCCGGCGCTTGGCGATGACACCGGGGACGCGTACTTGAAGCCCAGGGGCGCTCGGAGCTGTGGTGCGGCGCCACTGCTAGACACAATCGCCGGGCCCCACGCCCACCCTCGCTTGTGCGCGCTCGTGCGTGAGCCCAACCCACCGACGAGCGGGACGCGCCTCGCTAGACTGCGGCGAGCTTCGGCTCGCCGTTGGCGTCGGCACCCGACGCGATGCCGCAGTAACGCTCGACCTCGGCGTCCATCGTGCCGTTGGCCATGTGCCACCACATCTTGAGATCGCCCTGGAACGACCACAGCGCGGCCTGCTTGCTCGCCCACGACGCCGGCTTGTTCTTCTCGAACGCGAAGTGGCCGACCCACGCCAGGCCGTAGCCGAACACCGGCGCGGCGAGCAGCGCGCTCGGCATGAACGGCGAGACCGCGACGCACGCGCCCGCGAGCGTGGTGCCGGCGAAGTGCAGGCGACGGCACGTGCGGTTCTGGTGCTGCGAGACGTAGTAGGGCCAGAACTCTTCGAACGACGTGGGCTCGGTCATCCGCGGAGCCTATCAGCGCCGGCCGCGGTGTGGCTTGCGAAAGCCACCACCGTACATCTGCCCGCCGTAGCTGCCGCCACCGTAGCCGCCACCGCCGTAGCCGAGCCCGTACCCGGCGCCGCCGAACGCGCCGGGCTGCGCCCGCACCATGCGCACCTCGATCTTGCCGTCGTCGGAGAACGTGCCGATCAGCTCGCCCTGCGCGTTGTTGCGGAACTCGCCGCGGAGCGGCTGATCGCATGCGCCCCACGGGCAGTAGAACTTGCCGTCGAACGCGAAGCCGCCCGCGTGCGGGAGCACCGCGCCGGTGAAGCGCTGCGACCCGCCGTGCTTCTCGAGCACGAGCTGCCGGTCCTGGTTGCGGATCGTGCAGGGGAAGTTCGGGTACGCGTAACGCGTCTCGGTGCCATCGAACGGCGGCACCGAGATCGAGCACCAGTACTCACCCTCGAGCGGGCTCGAGCCCGGCTGCACGAGCGGCTGTGCGTTGCCCACCGGCGTGGTCGCCACCGGGGACGCGTTGCTCCAGCACGCGATGAGCGCAGCCGCCGACACGAGGCCTGCACGACGAATCACGGATCCAGCCATGGGCGCTAACGTGCCACGTCGCTCGCGCCCGTGCCACGCGGCGGTTTACGGTTCGGCCATGCGCCACTGCCTCGTCCTCGCGCTCGCGCTCGTCAACGCGTGTGCCCGATCGACGCTCGCGTACGACGACCTCGAGCCGGCGATGCGTGCCGCCACCTGCGCGCGGCTCGCGCGCTGCGGCGCGTTCCCCGACGGGGACGCCTGCGAGGCGTACTTCCGCCCGCGCCCCGACGCCGATCTCGCGGCCGCCGTCGCGACCGGCGCGACGCGGTACGACGGCGAGCTCGCGCAGCTCTGCGTCGACGCGCTCGCCGACCAGGCGTGCGACGCGACGCTGCGCGAGGTCCGCCGCGCCCCCCAGGCGTGCACGCGCATGCTCGTCGGGACGCGGGCCCCCGCCAACCCGTGTGAGTTCGATCGCGAGTGCAGCTCGGGCGTCTGCGCGCCGACCGCCACGTGCACGCCCGGCCAGTGCTGCCCGGGCACGTGCGCCGCGCCCGCGCCACGCGCCGCCATCGGCGAGACCTGCGCCGACACCACCGACTGCGCCGACGACACCTACTGCACGACCGAACACGTGTGCGCCGCGCTCGAGTCCGCGGGCGGCCCCTGCTTCGTCGACAGCAACTGCGCCTACGGGCTCGCGTGCGACAACGACACGTTCCCCGGCGCGTGCGTCGTCGCCGCCGCGACCGGCGCGCCCTGCCCCGACGATCGCTGTGCCGAGCTCGGCGCCCGCTGCATCGCGGGCACCTGCACGCTCGCCCCGCTCGGCGCGGCGTGCGTCGCCGCTCGCGACTGCACCGAGTTCGCTCGCTGCGCCGACGTCACGCACACATGCGTCGCGACACCTTCCCTGGGGATGAGCTGTTCCGGGCCGTGTGCTGGTGAGGCGTACTGTGACCACGCGACGAATCGGACCTGCCAGCCACCGCTCGACGACATGCAGCCCTGCTTTGGCGACAACGAATGTACTTCTCGGTATTGCGCGGAGGGGCCGGTGTTCGATGCCTGCACCCCCCTTCCGGTTTGCAGCTAGCCGAAAATGCGAAACGGCGAGCATGTGACTCGCCGTTTCTGCGCATTCGATTTGTTGTTAATTCGCGACGTTCACGACAAGGTTGCCCGGGTTGTTGCCCGGTGAATGACAGTACCAACCTGCACCCGTCACTGCCTGGTTCAGGGTGACCTCGTAGGCCTGATTGGTCGCGATGCCAGCGTTGCCCTCGTGGGGAATTCCGTTTCCGTTTTCGCCGTGAATGATGATGGTGGTGGGGACCTGCGTGCCATCGCCCATATTCAGGAAGCGCAACTTGGTCCCGGTGCGCAGGTTCGTGGTCGGGTTCGGCGGATAGATGCACTGACCGTTGCCGGCATCCTGGGTGATCACCAGGGTGACTTGCTTGGTCACGGCGACGGTGGATGCGAGGTTGACGGCGCCGAGTGAGCTCGTCACGTCGAACTTCACGGTGCCCGCGAGCGCTACGGCGTTGGTCGGAATCGTCAACGTGCCGGTCACGAGCCCCGTGCCATTCGTCGCGAGGGTGACCGAGGTCGAGTCGAGCTGGAGATCCCAGCCGGCAACTGGAATCAAGGCGGCGTCGACGATCGACGGCGTGATCGTCACGGCGCCGGCGAAGTCGCCCGACGCGGTCAAGGCAATCTTGAACTGGTGGGTGGTGCCGAGCTCCGTCGTCACCGTCGCCTTGTCGATGGTCGCCGCAAGACGAGGCGTCGGAGCGTCCGGGGCATCTGGAGTACCCGCCGGCGGCACGTCGTCACCGGGAGTGCCACCGGCATCGACGACTCCCACACAGCCGACGAGAGAGACAAACAGTGCCGCCACGAGAGGGATGCGCATGTCGTGCATCGTTACAAACCCCGTACCACCCTGTCATTCCGGTAAGTCCCTGATCTGTCTAGGCGACCCGCGCCTACACCGGGGGTCCAGACCCCAACTGGTGCCCACAACCCCCGTCGGGATCTGCTCAACCCCGCGTCACGGCACCAGAATCAGCCACGTCGCCGGGTCAAGAACTGTAGTTCAAAGGGTTGGGAAGGGAGGAACACGGATGGTTGACGTTGAGCTGGTTGACGTTGAGCTTGACGCGTTTGACGTCGACCCCCGCCTTGACGCTTTGAACGGCCAACGTAGAGGTTGACCCCAGGCT
>JAPLLF010001108.1 GCA_026387715.1 Pseudomonadota bacterium | reverse complement strand
CGCGTGCCGCAGCTCGACGATCGTGCGCCGCACGAGCGGTGCGGCCGCGTGCGCCCGCGTCACGACATCGAGCTCGGCGGCGAGCGCGCTCGCGTCGTCGGCGAACGGCGCAAGCGGGAGCTGCGTCGCGACCGCGCGGAGGGCCAGCGCGCGCGCCGGGTCGTCGCGGTCCCAAGCCGCAGCCGCGGAGGCAAACGCATCGGCGGCGAGCTCCCATGCGCCTGTCGTCGCGAAGACGCGGGCGAGGATCTCGAGGGCGCGCTCGGCATCGTGTGGATCGTCCGCCTCTTCGCGGGCCGCGGTCACCAGCTCGCGCGCGGCGTCCGGAGCCCAAGCGGCGAGCCGCCAGGCCCGGTCCCAGATGCTCGTCGTCCTCATCGCGCCGAGACGCGCACGGCGGTGCGGGCGTACAGCTCCTCGCTGCCGACCACGATCTCGGTCACGACCTCGTACGTGCCCGCGGCGGGAAACACCATCGGCACATCGCCGAACAGGAACACGTGATCGTCGGCCTCCGGATCGTGGACCTCGGTGCGCATCGCCCGCTCGCGCGCGCCGCTGCCGATCATCCGGTGCCGCACGTCGACCGAGGCCTGGCCGCGCAGGCCGCCGACGATGGTCACGAACAGGAGGCGCGGAAATGCGATCGCGCCGCCGTCGAGCAGGGTGCCGCGCACCTCGTCGCTGCGCACGCCGACGATCGTGAGCGCGCGATCGATCTCGACACGCACGTCGTCGCAGACGAGCGCCGCCTTCAGCAGCATCTAGCTCGCCCGTGTGGAGAAGAACGAGCGGATGAGGTAATGGCCGGCGCCGCCGTCGAACGCCGTATCGCGACCGAGCCCGGTGAGCGGCAACGCCATGCGCTGCCGCAGCACGCGGCCCTCGACGTTCAACGTGAACGTCACGCCCGTGCCCGCGTCGACGGAGTCGAGGTCGAACAGATCGAGGAACGGGACGCTGTAGCTGCGCGTCGTCCCCGAGTGAATCGAGCCGACCGTTTCCTGGTGCGCGGCCGCGTTGCCCTGCACCGTCAACCTGCCGTCGTCGCCCATGAACCAGGAGTACGGGTTCGCGCAGGTGAGGCCGACGTAGAGCGGTGGCGCAGTGATCCGGCGAAGCACCGAGACGAGGCGCGCCGCGCCGGCGGGATCGCGCGCACGCAGGGTCGGCAGGAGGAGCAGCGAGCGGGCGAGACCATCGTTTCCGGTGTCGAGAAATGCCAGCACGGCGTCGTCGGTGCTGAAGTCACCGAGCAGCGGCGCCCCGCCCTCCATCACGCCGGGGACCGACTGGCTCGCCTGCTGACCACCCTTGCTCACGGTCAGACGCCCGGCCTGGCCACCGCCGTCCATCGTGAAGGTCTGCTCGACGTTCGCGAACACGTAGCCCTCGCCTTCGCCGGCGACCCGGTACTTGTTCGGGATCTGCCACTGGTACATGCCCTCGGAGTAGTGGCCGGGCGTTCCGAGCGGTGGCTTCTCGCGCGTGTAGGCGCTGTCGTCGACGCCGGTGTTGTGCGCGCCCATCGGGATCCAGCCGGCGGCTGGGTGGTGGGCGAGATCGCCGAGGCCCGCGGCGACGTACTGCTCGAAGTAGCCCGACTTCGCCCCGACGGGCCCGGGCTGCTCCTGCCACTCCGCGCGCGCGAACGACACAGTGTCGGGGAAGAAGTGGAGATTCGTGACCATGCCGACGCCGGCGGCGGCCTGCGGAACCTCGCTGGTCTTGCGAAACTCGATGCGATCGGGCGCGACGACCGTCATCGCGATCGTCGACGGGGTCGTGCCCGCGCGCTCGTGCGTGATCGCGACGGACGCGGCGCGATCGGGCGCGGCCCACGTGAAGGTGCGACCGGCGCCGCGGGTCGTGCCGCCGCTCGCGGCGGTCGCGGTCCACGTGCCGTCCCCGTCCGACGAGAACTGCACGCGCTCGCCGACGCCGACGGTCGTGCGCGCCGGCGATGGATCCGCGGGCGCGACCTGCTGCACCTGGTGGCGCAGCGCTTCGGCGGGCGCGAGAGGCCCGGCCGGCGCGGCGGGCGCGGGTGTGGGGGGAACTGTGGGTGAGGGTGGTGACGCAGTCGGCGCGGGCGCGGGCGGTGGCGCGGGGTGTCCGTCGCCGCCTTCCTTCGAGCCGGCGGCCGCGGTCGGCCGCGCGCTCGCGGGTGCGGCCGCCGTCGCGTGCGCGCCGGTCGGTGCCGGACCCGTGGCAGGTGCCGCGGGTGGTGCAGGCGCTGCACCGGCACCACTCGCCGCCGAGGCAGACACCTCGGGGCCGCCGCGGCGTGCGGGGGTCGGGGTCGCGGCGGCACGCGGCGTGGGCGCGGCGTTGTCGGTGATCGGCGCGATGTGATGGTCGCGTTCTGCTTCGAGCGGGTCCGACTTGGATTGAAGGCCGTCGGTCGGCGACGACTTGCCGGGCGACGCTGCCGCCGCCGCGTCGTCGCCACCGCCACTCCCACGGTGCGCGAGCTCCCGTTGCAAGCGCGTGGAGGTGCCTGGCTCGCTCACCGCATCATGATACGTCCGTTCGCGAGCCGAGATCCCCAGGAATGTCGTCCGCCTCGATCCGCGACCAGGCCGATCGTCGCCTCGAAACCGCCCGGGCCGCGACTCGCGTTCTCGCTCGCACGCCATCGCCACCCGAACGCGGCGCTCGTCGCCCATCTCTCGCCGCATCCGGAACTGCACGTCACCGTACTCTCGCTGAGCGTCATCGACGACGCGCCCGCGGGTGTCGACCCGTGCGACGTCCGCGCGAACGATCGACTCGGCATGCTGCTGCTCGCCGTCGGCGAGACGAGCCGCAAGCTCGCGGGCACGGTCCAACCGATCGTCGCGTCCCTGATGCCCGACCTCGACGACGTCTCGTATGGTTGGGTCCGCTACGACACGCTGCCGACGACGCCCGGCGAGCATGTACGCGATCTGGACGGATCCACCGGGATGACCCTCGGCGCAGGTCGTCGTGATCATTGCAGGTGCCCGAGATGGTTCAGGTCTCGAAAAGCGCAGATCATAACGCGCGGTTCGCGGCCTACCGCTCGTCCACGCCAGGCTCTACGCTATCGCCATGCGCAGAACGGTGATCGTGCTGGCGGCGCTCGTCGCGTGCGGTGGTGGCTCGTCGCCATCGCCCCCGATTCCAGCACCGACGATCGCGGCGGATGCACGGAAGGCTTCGAGCGCGCTGGAAGCGCGCGCGACGCGCTTCGAGGCGCTAGCGAAGCTGCTCGCCGATCCCACACCGCTGGTCGCCGGCCGCGATGCGCTGAGCGCGCTGCACGATCCCGAGCTCGAGCCCAAACGTGTCGATCAGGCGATCGCGCGGGCCGCGCTGCTCGCCGCGAGCTTCACGCGTGCGGCGGTCGTGATCCGCACGCCGGCGAGCACCGCCACGCAGATCGCGGACGCGATCGACGCGCTCGGCAACGAGATCACGCGCGCGTTCATCGAATCGCTCGGCACGCTGTCGAGCGACCTCGTCGGCCAGGTCGTGATCGTGCGCGACCGCGTGTGCGCCGCGCCCGCCAGGAAGGAGGCCTGCGTCCACGCCCCCGCGGTCGGCGTCGCGTTCGACTTCGCGGCGAAGCTCGCGTCACGGATTCGCGAGGAGCTCGACGGCGCCGCCGGGGATGCCGAGCGCACCTTCGCCGACACGCTCGACGTCCACGCCGCGACCGCCTTGCGGCGCGCGACCGGTCGCGGGCCGAGCGGAGGCGAGCCGTGCGGCGCCGAGTCGCTGTGTCGGTGGGACCACCGCTGCATGCCCCCGATGAACACGTGCGAGCACGAGTGCTTCGTCGGCGCGATGCAGCCGTGTCCGGCGGCGATGTCATGCGTCACCGTTGCGGGACTTCCGGACACCTACTGCCGCGCCACGAAGTAAACTCCGCGACGAGAGCGGGCGAAACGTGGTCGTACGACGACGCGATGGTGGTCATCGGTCGCGGGGGACGAGGGGCTCACTCGTGACGATCAGCCCCGATGACCGCGGGTACGAGCGCATCGGCGCCGGCCACCGCGGCGCAGCCGTAGTGGCTATTCGTGCCGAATCCATCTGTCAGCGTCGGCCACCACGCCGACGCGAGCTGCTCGCTCCACTCGATCGCGCGCTCATGCGGAACCTGCGCGAACGCGATCGCGAAGTCGTCGAGGAGGCGCACGCGCTCTGGGAGCGTCGCCTTCACCAAAAGCTGGTTGACGGACGCCGCCAGATTTTCCACCACGATCGTTGGGTCGTACACCGTGACCGCCTGGGCCAGCCGTTGGCTCTTGGGGCGCGCGCTTGTCGCAGGCGCAAGCAACGATGGCGCGCTCGCGCGGTGTTGCTGGAAGTCGCCCATCGAGTCGATCCGCGGGCGGGCTGGAGTAGCACCACGTCCTCACGAAGCCGATCGATCTTGTAAGGCGCGACGCGGTCGATCTGCGGAGCGCGCTCGTCGAGCACGGCGAGCGCGGCCCGATCATCGGTCGCGCGCGCGACGAAGGCATCGAGCAGGAACCCATGAATCGTGTCGCGCACCGGTTCGAGGACCGCGCGCGCCGCTTCGAAGCAGGCGGCGATGCGATCGGCGGCACCAAGCCGAGCGAAACCGCACGCGACGATCAACGTGACGTAGGCGTTCGTGAGCGTGGGCGGAGCCTCCACCCGCGACCGCGTCCGTTCTACCGTCGCGAACCGCTTTGCCATCCGCTCGAGGGCCTCGCGCCGCGCCGCTTGTTCCACCAACTCCATCATCGCCCCCAATTCAGGTTGCCGCGATCAAGCCCGAGCCGGTGATCGCACGCACAGCGCGTCAGCACCAGCGGGCTCGCGCTATGCCCTCACGCACGACCCTATCGACTGGAGCAGCGTCGGGATCCCGCGCTCGAGCCGCGCGATCTCGGCTCGACGCCCCGCGCGTCCTTCGCACGATGCCGCGTTCACGCCGACCTGTCACCACGGTGTCAGGTCCAGCGATACTGTGGAGCCATGAAGTTTGCCTTCGTGTTCCTCGTCCTGACCGCCGCGTGCGGCGGCAGCAAGCCCACCCCGACGGCCACGCCCACGCCAACGCCAGCGCCCGCGACCGCGACCACGCCGCCCGCGGCGAAGCCCACGATCGGTCCCGATCAGTGCTGTTGCCCGTTCGCGTCCGCCGAGGGTGTCGAGTTCAACATCAGCCCGAAGAAGGCCTGCGAAGACGCCGGCGTCGAGTGCGTCGACGACGCGAGCTGCACGCCGTGATCAGTACTTCGCGGGCTCGAGCGTGAATGTACCCGGCTGCTGCGTCGGTGCGTCGTCGAGGGTCTTCACGTGCCGCCGTCGCTCCGCGATCCCGTGAGTGCTAGCGTTCGTGGACATGCGACCCGCCGCCCTGTTGTTCGCGCGCACCAGCTTCGGCCTCGCGCTGTGCACGACCGCTGTGCTGGCGATCGCTCATCTGGCCGCACCGGCGCCGACGCAGATCCGCGTGGCGATCCGCGTCGACTGCACACGCGCGGATACGTGCGCGCTCGTCGACCGCCTCGCGCTCGACGTCTGGAGCGAGGATCGCGGGGCCGGGCTGCCGCTCGACGTCGTCGTCGACGCCGCGGACCTCGGGCAGTTCGCACCGGGCATGTATGAGGTGCTCGTTCCCGACATCGACGCGGTCGCCGCCGCCGAGCGCGCGCGCCTCGCGCGACCCGCCGCCGCGACCGCCGAGTGGTCCGCCGAGTATCACGACTACACCGCGATCACCGCGCACCTCCACGCGCTCGCCGCCGCGTCGCCGGACCTCGCGACCGTCCACGCGATCGGAAACTCCCTCGAGAACCGCCCGATCTGGGCGCTCCGCATCGGCGGCACCGCGCCCGGCGGGCAGCCGATGCTCGTGAACGGCACGCAGCACGCGCGCGAATGGATCGCGTCGGCGGTCACCACGTGCGTCGCCGATCGCCTGCTCGCCGGCTACGCGAGCGATCCGGCGATCCGCGCGTTCGTCGATCACACCGCGCTGTGGGTCGTGCCGGTCGTCAACCCCGACGGCTATCAGTACAGCTGGAGCACCGACCGCTACTGGCGCAAGAACCGGCGCGAGCGCCACGGCGTCGATCTGAACCGCAACTTCGCGCTCGCGTTCGGCAACACCGGCTCGAGCGGCAACAAGCGCGCGCAGGACTACCGCGGGCCGCACGCGTTCTCCGAGCCGGAGAGCGCGGCGCTGCGCGACCTCGCACTGCGCGAGCACGTCGCGGCGCACATCGATTTTCACGCGTACAGCCAGCTCGTCCTCTACCCGTGGAATCACACGGACGCGCCAGCCGCGGACCGCGATCGCTTCGCGGCGATCGGCGACCGCATGGCGTCGGCAATGTTCGCGCCGCACGAGACGCGCTACGCGCTGATGAGCGGCATCGAGCTGTACCCCGCGGCGGGCACGATGAGCGACTGGATGTACGGCGAGGCCGGCGCGCTCTCGTACACGATCGAGCTCCGCCCCAAGGGCGGGCGCGGGCTCCGCGGCTTCGTGTTGCCGCCCGAGCAGATCGCGCCGACGTGCGACGAGGGCCTCGCCGCCGTGCTCACGCTACGCGCTGCCCTGTAACCGGCGTGCCGACCTCGCTCGCGGTCTGGAACAGCACTCCGACCTCGCGGTTGTAGCCGAGCGAGTTCGCCGTGAAATTCTCAGAGCCGATGAACGCGCGCGCGCCGTCGACGACGATCGCCGCGGTGTGTGCGCGCCCGAGTGCGCCAACCGTGAAGTAGCCCGCGGCGGCGGGATACCTGCCCAAAGACTTCCCGTAACGTGTGTTGGTGGGCTCAACGACCTCGACCCTCGTCGCCCATGCGGAGTCCTTGCGCCGTGCGATCGCAGCCGCGCCCGAGGATGATGGCCCGCGCCTGGTCTTCGCCGACGTCGCAGCGGAGCTTGGTGACCTTGGCCACGCCGAGCTCATCCAGCTCCAGATCGCGCGCGCGAAGTCCGGAGGCCCCCCAAGTGATCACGAGGAGAAGCTGCTCGCCACCCACGCCGCGGGCTGGCTGCTGCCGATCCTGCCCATGATCCAGGATGGCTCGTGGAAATTCGAACGCGGGTTCCTCGATGCCTGCCAGATCAGCCCACAGACACGGGGTACCACTGCCTTCGCCGGCCATGGCCTGTGGTCGACACTCCGCACCGTGCACCTTGCTGGCTTGGGTGACGCGATGCCCCTCCTCGTTCACCCCATCATGCGCAATCTGAAGGTGGTGGCACTCTCCACGGCTGCGCCACGCGATTTCACCGACGTGTTCACGCAACTCTGGAGCGGCGGGCTCGATCGCGAGGGCCTGCAACTCAGCTTCTTTGCCGAGCCGGCCGTGCTCGCAACGTGGTGGATGCATCTCGCGAAGATGACGCCACCGAGGCATGCGACCGTCACGGTGGACAGCGACGCCACCGAAGCCCGGATGAACGCACCCGACAAGACGCTCCTCGCCACGGTGTCGCCAACGACGCCCGCGCATGGCTGGTGGCACCTCTGCCTTGCCTTGGGGCTCGGCGATGATGCTCGAAGCTTGCGCCGCGGCGCGATCACCCGGCTCATCGTTCGCGCGCCGGCAGGCTCGATGCTCGGACTCACATGGGGAACGAGTGATGGAGAGTCGCCGATGTACGAGGCGATCTTGCGCAGGGCCAACGCGCTCCGCATCGAAGTCGTTCTCGACGAGTTCTGATCGCGTGAGATCGACGGCACCGATCGACGAGCTTCGATCGGCCGGTGCAACCCGGAAGATGGTGGCGGATCAAACCGGGCACGAGTTGCTCCGCGACGTGGTGTTCATTGGTGCTCGTGCGCGCTTCGGATGATCGGTCGAGCAATCGCACACCTCGAACTCGTCGCTAGCGCAAGCGAAGCTGGATCCCGAGATCGAAGCCGTACGAGACCGCGCCGAGTCGCCAGGTCTCCATCACCGGAGCATCGCAGCCGCCGGCGCAGTACCGGAGCGAGGCACCGAGGAGTTCGGCGAACCAACCACGCTCGGGACCGACCGTGGGACTCGACCGCACCGCCCTCGCGGGATTCTGCGTGACGAAGGTCGTCGCAGGGGGACAGATGCGCGCGGTCGTCGCGCAGGCGGCGAGGCTGACGAGGAGCACGATCCGCATGGAAGCGAGTCTACGCGTCAAAACACGGGATCCCGACCAGCCATCGAGCCCCAGACCTCGTCGAGCACGCCGCGGCTGAGGCCTCTCGCCCATGCCAAGACGCCCAACGGGCGCTTGGGCCCACCCGCGGCGTTCGCTCGTTGAGCCTGGTGCAGCCTATGGCTGCGGTGGCGGTGCAGCGACCTCGACGCTGTCCATGTTGCCGCGCCACACGCGCACTTCGCCGAACGGCGAGTCGAACTTCTCTACGGGCGCAAAGGTCTGCACGTAGATGTCGGCGTGAAACAGGTCGAGGTCTGCGAACGTGAAGTGGTCGTCGAGCGTCTGACACGACTCACCGCCGAACCCGCCGCCCAAGGTGATGGCCGCGCTCGCCGCCTGGTGATCGCTGATCCAGCTCGCATCGACGCGCCTCGCAGGCTGGTCGTACGCGGCCATCAACGTTGGTGTCGGCAACACCGCCACGTTGATCGGGACGGTTGCCATCTGGCCGCAGCCCGACATCACCATCGACGTGCCCAGCGTCGCGCCCTGCAGGTAGAACTGTGGGTCGTACGTCGCCTCGCTCGCCAGGACGCCGCCGATCGTTATGGTCTCGACACACGACGATGGTTGACCACAGGGCCAGTTCAACGCGTCGGTGCTGTACGTGCACGCGCCTGCGATCGCCGGAAATTCGTCCGCTCCACCTCGAGGCTCGCAACCCGGCTTGAAATCGTAGTTCGGGATCAGCTTCGCGTATCGATCACTCACGACCAGGTCCCATGAGGCGACGGCCGTCGTGCTCGGAGCGTCGACGAAATGAAGATTCGGGGAGGCCTCCGACCCGCATGCGGCGACGAGCGAGATCAGCGCCCAGCGCACGAGCTCAGCTTCGCTCGATCGTCCGAGCACGACAACTCACATCCGATGAGGGCGGTGATGCGAGCAATTCGCTGCCACAGGGCTGCCACCTTCAGCGGCGACTTAACTGAGATCCACCGCGCGGCGGGATACTGACCCGGAGACCGGATCGCGAGCCGGCG
>JAPLLF010000439.1 GCA_026387715.1 Pseudomonadota bacterium | reverse complement strand
CGAGGAGCTCGACGGGCAGGAGCCGGAGCAGCGAGGGCAGCACGATGCCGTCGGTGACGAGCGGCATGTGCATGTACTGCGCGCGCACGTAGACGCTGCGTGCCGTGCGCGCCTCGGGTGGCCACAGCTCGTAGGTCGGCGGCACGCGGTCGAGGATCAGCGTCTCGGGGACGTCGCGCGCGAACTCCTCGGTCCACAGCAACGTGTCCTCCCCGACGACGATCACGCGGTGCCGCGGCGACGCGCGGTACCAGCCCTCGATCGCGTCCTGGTCGGCGTACATCGCGTCGATCATCACGATCTGATCGACGAGCGGCTCGTCGAGCCAGCGGTCGATCGTGCGGAACGCGCCGCTGTGGCCGACGACCGCGGTGAGCGCGGCCCCGCGGGTCACGCCGGCCTTGTCCTCGACGAGGCGGATGACCTCGCCGAGCTCGGGGTAGTTGATCGGCGTCTTCGCCGCGACCGGCGACTCGGGGACGATGAACAGCGCGTTGAGCGCGCTCATCGCGAACTGCTCGGGGAGCGCGTGGCCGACCCACGCCGTGTCGGCGGCGTCGTAGTAGCCGTGCAGGTAGACGATCGTCGCGCCGGTATCGGCGTGATAGCCGGCGGGGATCCACGCGTGGATCGGCCCGCGCGGGCCGTCGATGCGGACGTGTCGCCCGGCCTCGACCGCCTGCGTGATCGGGTGCACCCCGGCGTCGACCAGCGGCGCGTCCGAGCCCGTGGGATCGCCGGCACGCGATGCGACGATGCCGCCGAGCCCGATCCAGCCGACCCCGATCGCGCCGGCGCAGACGGCGGCCACCAACGCGAGTCGCCTGCGATGCACGCGACGATCATAGCGTTAGTTCCCGATCGTGACTCAACTACCGCCGGGCAGAACCTTGAGCGTCGCCCGCATCCGCGCGCGCTCGACGGGCGCGAGCGCCGAGCGCAACAGGGCCGAGCCCGGGCAGCGCTGGAGGCCGACCTCGCAGGTCGCGATCGCCGCCTCGTGCAGGCCGAGGGCCTCGAGGACCGTCGCCTTCTCGTAGAACAGGTCCTCGAGCATCCAGGTGTCGTCGTGCGTGAGCGCGCGCAGCGCTCGCTCGATCGCGCGGAGCGACTCGCGGTGGCGGCCGAGATCGCCGAGCACCGCGCCGCGCCAGTACAGGCACTCGGCGCGGTCGGGCGCGCGTTGCATCGCCATCTCGGCCGCGGCGAGCGCCGCGATGTCGTCCCCGGTCGCGGAGGCGACCTGGCACTTGACGAGCCAGCCGTCCACCGAGTCGGGGCGCAGCGTCAGCGCCTGGTTGATGGCGGCGTTGGCGTCGCCGAGTAACGCGTCGTCGCCGGCGCCGAGGTAGTGGCGCGCGCGCTCGAGTAACCGATCGAACTCGCTACCAAACGACATGCGACACGGTCCGGAGACGGTAACACGCAGATCGTCGACGCGCCCGCGGGTTTGTTCAGCCGAGGTACGCGGACAGCAGGGGCGATCGGCGCTGGCCGAGGAGCTGGTCGATCATCTCCTGGATCTTCGAGCGGATCTGATCGGCGAGGCGATGCACGAGCAGGCGATCGTCGGCCGCCTCGGGGCCGTACTGCTTGGCGAGGTCGAGCGGCTCGCCGAACGCGACCGACCACTTGCTCGGCAGCGGCAACAGCCCCGCCGGGCCGAGCCACGGGAACGTGGGCGTCACCGGGATCCACGGGATGCCGATGTTGCGGGCGAACCACGTGACCTTGCCGAGCATGGGCGCGGCTTCCTCGGCGCCGACGACGGCGACCGGGATGATCGGCGCGCCGGTGCGCAGCGCGAGCTTGACGAAGCCCCCGCGGCCGAACCGCTGGAGCTGGTAGCGATCCTTCCAGAGCTTGCCCATGCCCTTCTCGCCCTCGGGGAACACCGCGACGAGCTCGTCCTTGCGGAGCAGCCGCTCGGCGTTGTCGGGATCGGCGCGCACGCCGCCGATGCGGTTCATGATCGGCCCGAGGAAGGGCAGGTGGAAGACGGTGTCCTCGACGAGCGGGCGCACGTCGCGTCGCGACGGATGATCGCGCCGCACGGCGTGCATCACCATCGCGCTGTCGTACGGCAGCGAGCCCGGTCGTCTGCACGCGGAACCACTTGGAGTAGAGGAACTCGAACAGCCACTCCCAGCGCGCGGTCGCCCGCGGGTCGTGCCCGAAATCGTCGACGACGTCCGAGCGTCCCATCATCGCGATCGCGCGCCAGCGCTTCCACACCGCCTCGAGCGGCAGGCGGCGGCGCAGGTCGATCGGGAACGCGGCCGTGCCGTGCTGCTCCATCCGGCGCTCGAGCTCGGCGTGCTCGGCGGCGAGATCTTCTTCGTCGGACGCGAGCGACGGCACGTGGGTGCGCTCCTGATCGGCGAGCTCGCGCGGGATCAGCGCCTCCTCGCCGAGGTAGACGTCGTCGGCGGCGCCGTAGTCGTCGGCGTCGTCGAAGCCGTCACCGAAGGCTGCGGGGGAGTCGGGGTCGGTCGGATCGTCGGTCATGCTTGCGCTCGCGGCACGTCGGTCGCGCCATCTTCAGGTGCGAGCCCGAGGAAGTCGAGCACGGTGCGCTTGATCGAGAGGCGCGGCGCGAAGCCGAGCTCGCGCTTGGCCTTGCTGCCGTCGGCGACGCACAGGTAGAGGAGGAAATCGAGGAAGCTCGGCGGCGAGCCGACCAGCTGGGTCGTCCACAGCACCTTCGACAGCTGGCGGGCGACGATCTGCGGCATCGGCAGCGGCACCCGCCCGAGCAGCGCCAGCACCGTGGTGTAGGGCAGGACGCCCTTGCCGGCGATGTTGAACGTGCCGGTCGCGTCGCTCTCGACCGCGCGCAGCAGCGCGTACGCGGCGTCCTGCTCGTGGACGAACTGCATCAGCGGATCGTGCCCCATCATCACGGGGGCGATCGGTCGCGAGAAGAACCGCGTGAACATGTTGGACACCGTCGGCCCGAGGATCGGCGCGAACCGCAGGACGCACACGTCGACGTTCGGGTGCTCCTTGGCGAATCGCTGGACCTGCTTCTCGGCGCGCACCTTGTCGTTGACGAAGCGCGAGTCGCGATGGCCGCGCAGCTCGGCCTCCTCGACGAGGAAGTTCGGGTTCTTGGGGTGGGCGCCGTAGACCAGCGTGGTCGACACCATCACGAACCGGCGCGGCTCGACGCCCGCGCACGCGTTGAGCACGTGCATCGTGCCGACGTCCTCGAGCTCGTGCGCCCACTCGGCGGCGTGCGTCGGGTGCGACAGGAACGCGCCGTGGACGAACGTGTCGACCTTGGTGCGCTGGAGCAGGGTCGCGAGCTCGTCGTCGACGCTGGGCTGCGTGAGGTCGATCTTGACGAACTCGACCTTGCTGTTCGGCGCCAGCGCGGGCGGGCGGATGTCGAGGGCGAGGATCCGCGTGTAGCGGCGATCCTCGTCGAGCCGGCGCAGCAGCTCGGCGCCGAGGTAGGTGCACGCCCCGGTCACCGCGACCACGCGTTCAGCAGGCGTACGCACGATGGTCGGTCCGGCCATGCGGGGCTTATACCAGACCGCGTGATCAGACGGTCGTGATACGCATGTCACGATGATCGCGCTGCTGCCGCCCCACGTGATCGACCAGATCGCCGCGGGCGAGGTGATCGAGCGTCCGGCCTCGGTGGTCAAGGAGCTGGTCGACAACGCCCTCGACGCGGGCGGGCGGACGATCACCATCGAGACCGTCGGCCGGGACCTCATCCGGGTCACCGACGACG
>JAPLLF010000944.1 GCA_026387715.1 Pseudomonadota bacterium | reverse complement strand
TCCGCGATCAGGCCGAGCGCCTGGTCGCGCGCGACCGCGACGGCCGCGAACGCCCGCACGACCTGATCGTTGGCGACCGCGTCGGCGATGGCGACCCACGTCTGCGCGGCGTAGATGCCCTCGGGCTTGTCGACCTTCGCGGCGAGCGAGATCACGATCGGATCGCCGCGGTTGATCGTCGACGACCGCGTGGCCGACGGCACGTAGTAGGGATCCGCGGTGTTCGCTCCGGCGGCGACGACCGGCGGTGCCCCGACGAGCCCGCGCATCGTCATCCCGTGCACGAGGCGCTGCTGCACCTCGTACTCGGTGACCGGCGTGCCGCCGAGCAGCTGCTTGGTGACGAACGCCAGCGCTTCCTTGCGCAGCTCGATGAGGTGATGCGCGGCGACGTAGTGCGCGGTGCGACCGGGGTCGCCCCAGATCGCCTTCGTGTACTGCACGAGCGTGTCGGACGACTTCACCGTGACCCCGGCGGCGCGGATCACCTCGAGGGTGCCGCCGTCGACGCGGGACACCGCGGGAACCGCGGCCTTCGCCGAGTACTCGACGGCCACGCTCTTGATGCCCTTGAGGACGACCTTGAGCTGCTTGTCGAGGTCGCGGTAGCCCGCGTAGGTGAGCTTGGTGCCGGCGAGGTGATCGAAGCTGCGCAGCTCGCTCGAGTGCGCCAGGAGGATCGGCGTCCCGCGCGACGGGATCATGTAGAACCACGGGCGCGTGGGGTGCCCGTCGGGCGCGACGAGGCGCACGGCGATCGGGTTCGAGCCGTCGCGATCGGTGAGCAGCCAGCCGTCGAGCCGCTGCACGGCGAGCAACCCCTGCACGGCGGTCACGTCGGCGAGGCCGACGCGCGGCACGATCGCCGACACGCCGGGGGTGGCCGGCGCCGCGTACGGATCCACCGGAGCGGGCGTGGCCGGTTTCGGCGCGGCGTAGGGATCCGCGGGCACGCCCGGCCCGGGCGGCGGCGTCGCGGGCTTCGGCGTCGCGGGTTTCGGCGGCGCGGGCCTCGTTGGCGTCGGCTTGACCGGCGTCGGGCCATACGGGTCGACCGGCTGCGCGGAGGCACCGCCGGCGTGGAGGATGAGGAGCGTGACGGCGAAGGTGAGCGCGTGCTTCATGGTCGGCCGGTGCGTGCGGCGGCTAGCTCGCCGAGCAGCTCGTCATGAATAGCACCGTTCGTCGCGCACCGCGGATCGAAGGTAGCGCCGCGTGTCTCCGTCACGGCACCGCCCGCCGCGCGGTCGATCACAGATCGACGCGCATCGCGACCTGGCCGCTGGTCGCGGAGCGCGTGAACGTCTCGCTGTGCGCGACCGCCTTGCTCAGGGTCGAGCGATCGACGACGCGGAAGCCGAACTTCGCCGCGAAGAAGTCGCTGGCGCTCTCGGTGAGCAGGTAGATCCGGCGCACGCCACGCCAGCGCGCCTGCGACAGCGCCATGTCGGCGAGCATCCAGCCGTAGCCGGCGCCGCGCGCCTCGGGATCCACCGCGAGCGCGCGGAGGATCGCGTCGTCGCCGTGCACCTCGAGCGCGACCGAGCCCACCACGCCGCGCTCGTTGCGCAGCACGACGTACGAGCCGAACTGCTCGTCGCGCGCCGGCTCGCTCGCGAGCCCGGCCGAGCCGAGCAGCGCGCGCACGGACGCCATGTCGGCGCGCTGGGCCGGGCGCATCGCATCGCCGATCGCGTCGAGCAGGCGATCGTGGAGCCCCTCGAAGCTCCAGGACGACAGCACGCACACGACGTCGCCCGGCGCCGCGCTCTCGGCGAGCTGCTTGACGATCTGCGCGACCTCGGGGCAGTAGCTCCCCTTGGTCCCGTTGCGGTGCAGGTCGAGCGCGAGCCGCTCGGGATCGAAGCGATCCTCCTCGGGAATCTTCGACGGATCGAACAGCCGACCGACGATCACCTCGTCGGCGTAGGAGAACGCGTCGGTGAACTCGTTCTGGAACGTCTTGCGCCGGCTCGTCGCGGAGCGCGGCTCGTAGACCGCGATCACGCGACGCTTCGGGAACCGCTTGCGGAGCGCCTTGAGGGTCTCGCGCACGGCGGTCGGGTGGTGGGCGTAGTCGTCGAGCACCGTGACGCCGCCGGCGATGCCCCGGAGCTCCTGGCGCCGGCGCACGCCCGCGAACGTCGCGATCCCGCGCTGGATGCTACCGACGTCGACGCCGCGCGCGTGGCACACGGCGATCGCGGCCAGGCAGTTCGCGACGTTGTGGCGACCGACGAGCAGCGTCTCGAAGCGCTCGAACTTGGCCACCGTGCCGTTGCCGTTGCGATGGAACACGTCGAACGCGCAGCGCCCGCTCTTGCCGATCTCGAGGTTCTGCGCCCACCACGTGATCCCGGCGTGCGGCATCTCCGCGGACACCTCGGGGCTCGAGCTCGCCCCGATCGGGTGCTCGAACACCATGTACTGCTCGACCTTGCAGGTCGCGTGGCGCGAGACCGCGACGGCGTCGGGATACTCGGCGCAGACGACGAGCAGGCCGTCCTCGGGGATCGCGGTGACGAGCTTCTTGAAGACGTCGCGGACCGCGTCGAACGACGCGAAGATGTCGACGTGGTCGAGCTCGACCGACGTCAGGATCGCGGTCTTGGCGTGGTAGTGCGCGAACTTGGGGCCCTTGTCGAAGAAGGCCGTGTCGTACTCGTCACCCTCGATGACGAAGTCCGCGCCCTTGCCGAGCCGGTAGCCCTGGCCGAGCGCGACCGGCACGCCGCCGACGAACAGCGACGGATCCCGCCCCGCCTCCTGGAGGACGTGGGCGACCACCGAC
>JAPLLF010000176.1 GCA_026387715.1 Pseudomonadota bacterium | reverse complement strand
ACGATCTGCCCCGGCACCACCGCGGTCCCGCTGACCGATCGTCTCGCGCTCGCGGCGATCCCCGAGCCGATCGCGATCCTCGCCGACGACGCGACCACGATCGCGGAGCTCGCGACGCTCCAGCTCCCCAGCGTGCCGACGCTCGCGCGCGGCACGCGGTGTCCGTAGCTCAGTCCCGACGGTACATGGTGACGACGCAGGCGCCACCGAGGCCGAGGTTGTGCTGCAGCGCGACCTTCGCGCCCTCGACCTGGCGCGCCTCGGCCTGACCGCGGAGGTGCCACACCAGCTCGGTGCACTGCGCGAGGCCAGTCGCGCCGAGCGGGTGCCACTTCGACAGCAGCCCGCCCGACGGGTTCGTCACGAACTTGCCGCCGTAGGTGTTGTCGCCGTCCCAGATGAACTTCTCGGCCTCGCCCTCCTTGCACAGCCCGAGCGCCTCGTAGGTGAGGAGCTCGTTGGCCGTGAAGCAGTCGTGCAGCTCGATGACGTCGATGTCATCGGGGCCCAGGCTCGTCTGCTCGTAGAGCTTCTTCGCCGCGGCCTTCGCCATGTCGTAGCCGATCATCTTGATCATCGAGTGTTCTTCGAACGTCGACGGATAGTCCGTCGTCATCACCTGACCCGCGATGTACACGGGGTTCGAGATGTTGTGCTTCTTCGCGAAGTCGTCCGAGCACAGGATCGCCGCCGCGGCGCCGCACGTCGGCGGGCAGCACTGGTAGCGGGTCAACGGATCGAACACCTCGGGAGATGCCATGATCTCCTCGACGGACAGCACCTCCTTGAACAGCGCGTAGGGGTTCTTCGACGCGTGCTGGCGGGCCTTCGCGCTGATCTTGGCGAAGGTCTCCTTCTTGGTGCCGTACTTCCAGCGGTACTCGCGACCCGCGCCACCGAACATCTGCGCGGCGGGCGGGGCCGAGTTGAAGCCCTGCTCCTCGTTCATCACGTTGACGAAGCGGTCGAGCGGGTTCGCGCGATCGGTCCACTTCGCCGACAGCGCGCCGGCCTCCATCTGCTCGAAGCCGACGACGATCACGCACTCGGCCATGCCGCCGCCGACCGCCTGGGCGCCGAGCATGAGCGCGCTCGAGCCGGTCGAGCAGTTGTTGGTGACGTTGAACACCGGGATGCCGGTGAGGCCGAGCTGGTAGATCGCGCGCTGACCGCAGGTCGAGTCACCGTAGACGTAGCCGGCGTACGCCTGCTCCACCTCGGCGTACGGGATCTTGGCGTCGGCGAGGGCGGCGTCGCCGGCCTTCTTCGCCATCACGTGATACTCGTCGCTCTTGCCGGGCTTGGCGAACGGAACCATTCCGACGCCGATGACATTTACTTTGCGTGGCATGTGTTGTCTTCCTTTTCGGCTTTCAGATCAGACCCTTGAGGACGCCGAGCCGGTGCGCGACGGAGACATCTCCATCGACCCGGAGCTTGCCGTGCTGGAACATCGCCTTCACGTTGCCCGCGGCGAGGTCCGCGAGGTCCGCGTCGGCGAGCGTGAACACCGCGTCGGCCTTGGCGGGATCCTTGCCGCCGAGATCGATCAGGTGCGTCGCGTCGGGAGCCTTGACGACGAACTGGATCGTCGCGCGGACCTCCTGCTTGAGCCCGCCGTTGTCGGCGAGCCGCCTGGTCAGCGCGGCGAAGAACGCCGGAGCCTTCGCGCCTGCCGCCGGCGCGCTCGCCGGGGCTGGCGTCGACGCGCCCGTGGCCGGAGCCGCGGCGCGGCGCGCCGCGACGATCTCGATCGCCTTCTTGGGATCGAGCTTGCTGAGGAACTGCAGCTTCTGCGACGCCATCACGTTGCCCGAGATCTTGAGCTTCCCGGTCGTGAACAGCTTCATCGCATCAGCCTTGCCCTGCGTGAGGTCGAGGAAGTCCTGCTCGGCGAGCTCGAGCGTGCAGTCCGCGCTCGCGCCACCCTCGGTCACCGCGCCGCCGCCCGCCTTGAGATCGAGCGTGAACGTGTGCGCGCCGACCTTCCAGAGGTAGGTCGACTGGACCTTGGCCGCCAGCTCGGGGTTCTGCTTGAGGTACTCCGCGATCACGGCGAACACGTCGGGGACGTTCGGCACGTAGTCCGCGGGCACGCCCGCGGTCGGTGCGCTCGTCGTGGCCGCGGCGCCGCCGGTGCGCGCCGTCATCTCCGCCAGCACCATGTCCGGGGTGATCTTCTTCAAGAAGCCGAGCTTCTGCGACGCCATGACGTCGCCCGAGATCTTGAGCTTGCCCGTCGAGAACAGCTTCATCGCGTCGGCCTGGCCGGTCGCCATCGCCATGAAGTCGGCGTCCGCCATGTCGAGCGTGCACGACGCCTTGCCGTGGACGCCCTCGGTCACCGCGCCGGGCGGCGTCGACAGGTCGATCGTCCACTTGCTGTCGGGCGACGCGAGCTGGAACAGGAACGTCGTCTTGACCTTCTCCGCGGTGGCCGGGTTCGCGCGCACGAACTTGTCCATCGCACGGAAGATGTCGGCGCTGATCGGCGCGGCGGCCGCGGCGGCGGCCTTCGCCTTGGGCGCGGCGCGATCCTTGGGCTTGGGGAGCTCCTGCCACAGCTCGACGGCCGCGTTCGAGATCACGATCTCGTTCTTCGGATCGCGACCCTTCACCTTCATGCGGAAGATGACCCTGGTGTCGCTCTCCTTCCACATCTCGGTGACGAGCGTCTCGCCCGGCAGCACCGTCGACGCGAACCGCGCCTTGATCGACCGGATGTAGGCCGGGTTGCCGTCGGGCGCGAACGCCGACGCGACGTGCCGCGTGGCGAAGCCGAACGACGCGAGGCCGTGGAGGATCGGCTTCTCGAAGCCGAACGCCTTGGCGAAGCCGGGATCCGCGTGCAGCGGGTTCCAGTCACCGGACAGGCGATACAGCAGCGCCTGGTTCTCGGTCGTCGCGTCCTCGGTGACCTTGTCGGGCGCGCGATCGGGCGGGACGTTGACGTCGGCCGACGGGCCGCGCTCGCCACCCCAGCCGCCCGCGCCGCGCACGAACGTCGTCAGCTCGTTCTTGACGAGCACGTCGCCCTGCTCGTCGTAGGTCACGTACTCGGTCACGACGAGCGCGTTCTTGCCCTTGTCGTAGATGTGCTTGACCGTCGCCTTGGTGGTCAGCTTGCCCTTGGTCGGCAGCGGGCGCATCACCTCGGTGTACTGCTCGCCGTGCAGCACGCGGTCGAGGCCGAAGTGCAGCCCCGGCGCGGTGATGCCCTGCTTGCCCTGCGTGAACACCATCGAGATCGCGGGGACCACGCCGAAGCTCGGGAGCACCTTCATGCCCTTGCCGGCCAGCTCGTAGACGAGCTGGAGCTCCTGCTCGTTCATCGGATCCTTGGCGGCGCCGACGCCGAGGGCGTACAGCGACACGTCGCGCTCGTCGTAGGACTGCGTGAACTCGGGGTACGTGTAGCCGAGCGCCGCGTCGACGTCGATGAGCTCGTTGCCGCCCTTGCTCGGGCCGGCCTCGACGTTCTCCATGATCGGCTGCATCGACAGCGCGATCGACTCGGGGTGCGTGGCCTTGTCGAACTGGGTGATCGCCGGCCACGCCGCGTCGACCTCCTCGATGGAGATCTTGCGCCCGAGCTTGAACGTCTTGCCGGTCGAGCGCTCCCATCGGAGCTTGGCGTAGAAGCCGCCGCCGACCTCGTAGAGCCCGCCGGTGTCCTCGTTCGACTCGTGGGCGAGCCGCCCGACGAGCGCCGACACGTACTCGGGCTTGAGCGCGTCGAGCAGCTCCCTGGGGAGCACGGTCTCGGTCATGCGCGAGCCGGCGATCGGCGCGATCGTGTTGACGACGATGTTGCGCTTCTTGCCCTCGAGGGCGAGCGTCTGCGTGAACCCGTGGATGCCGAGCTTGGCCATCGCGTAGTTCGCCTGGCCGAAGTTGCCGTAGATGCCCGCGGCCGACGAGGTGTTGATGATGCGGCCGTAGCCGGCGTCGCGCATGTGCGGCCACGCGGCCTGCGCGCAGCGGAACGCGCCGAGCACGTGCACCTTGTAGACGAGGTCCCAGTCCGCCTGCGTCATCTTGGCGAACGACACGTCGCGCAGGATGCCGGCGTTGTTGATCAGGATGTCGACCTTGCCGAACGCGTCGATCGCCGTCTTGACGATCTTGTCGCCGTCCTCGACCGAGTCGTAGTTGGCGACCGCGTCGCCGCCGGCCTCCTTGATCTCGGCGACCACCTTGTCGGCGGCGCCGCCGCTCTTGCCCTCGCCGGTGAAGTTACCGCCGAGGTCGTTGACGACGACCTTCGCGCCGCGCGACGCGAACAGCAGGGCGTGGGAGCGCCCGAGGCCGTTGCCCGCGCCCGTTACGATCACGACTCGTCCATCGAACCTGAGATCAGCCATGGATCACCTCTTCTCTCGTCGCCTGGTTGGAGTTTGCAGGATCGTGGGGAAGACCAGCTTCCAGTCGTCGATCAGCGCGCGCGCGTCGTCGCCGTGCAGCTCGGCGGACATCGCGGCGCCGATCATCAGCTGGAGCGTGAGGTCCAGCGCGCGCTCGATGTTGGGGTGCTCGGCGATCGCCGTGCCGAACAGCGTCTTGGCCTGGGCGAAGATGCGATCGCGGAGCGCCTTCTCGGCGGACGCGAGCACGGGGCGAAGCTCCGGATCGGTGCGGGCCGCGGCGCGCAGCTCCATCGCGACCTGGAACATCTCGCCGGAGAAGCACTGCCACAGCAGATCGAGGACGGCGTTGATGCGCGCGGAGGTCGCGCGCTCCTCGGGGAGCTGCGCGGCGAGCTGCTTGAGCTCGCGGGCGCGCATCTCGGCGAGGTGGGCGATCGCCGCGACCAGCAGCTCCGACTTCGACGGGAAGTGGTGGAGCAGGGCGCCGCGCGAGACGTCGGCGCGGCGCTGCACCTCGAGCGTCGTGGTGCGCGCGAACCCGACCTGGATCAGGCTCTCGACCGCCGCGTCGAGCAGGGCGCG
>JAPLLF010000292.1 GCA_026387715.1 Pseudomonadota bacterium | reverse complement strand
GACCGATCCAGTCGGTGCCATTCGTCGTGGTGCCGAGCTGGTTCGCCAGCATCGTCTCCGATGGGGGAGTGATGCGCCCCGAGAGCGCCATCTTCGTTGCGAATGGCCCGCACCAGTATCCGTTCGACTGCGCTTCGTAGTGCACGTCGACGATGCGCCAGGCCTCGCCGGGCGGCGCGTCGAAATCGGCGCCGGTGGCTCCGGATCCATCGCCACCCAACGTCGTCGGATCGGTGTCCTCGGTGTCGCTCGACGGGGCATCGACGGGCCCGGCACAGGCGGCGAGCGACGCGAAGGCGGCGACTGCCGAGATGGTTGAGATCAGCGAGCGGTTCATGGCGTGGTCCTTGTGATCGAGGTTTGGTTGGTCGACGAATTCCAGGTGATCGAGCCGTGTTGAAAATCGGATCTGCGGCCGCCGGTGACCGCGTACTCGTTCGAGGTCGGATAGCCGAGCTCGCCGGTCTCCGCTCCGGTGTCGCGCCAGGCGTCTCGAATGCGGCCCTGCACCTCGAACGCGCCGACGGCTGCGGTCCAGTAGATCGAGCCGTGCTCGAACACGCTGTAGCGACCGACGCCATCAGCGGCCGGGCTCTCGTCTGAGGTCGGATAGCCGAGGAGGCCGGCTTCCCAGCCGAGTTGCTTCCACGCGTCGCGGATCACGCCGTGGACCTCGAATGCCCCGAGTGCCGACGTCCAGTAGATCGAGCCTCGCTCGAAGACGCTGTAACGCCCGACGTGATCGAGCGCGCCACGCTCCTCGGTGGTCGGCGCGCCGAGAAACGACCCGCAGCCGCCGAGCGCGTTGTATTTTTGCTCGATCTCGCCGACGACCGCGGGTGAGTTGCCACACCGGGTGCCCACATTCGCGCTCCAGAACGCGAGTCCGCCGGGTTCGTCGATCGCGAGCCGGTAGCCGTCGGAGTACGTCTGGTAGCGCGCCCCCCAGCAGCTCCAGTCCGGCTGGCAGCCGTTGTAGTAGCGCACGACGGTCTTGATCCATTGATCGCGCAACGCGCCGTTGTTCGGATCGAAGCGATTGATCCAGGCGCGCGCCTTGTCGTCGGTCTCCGCATCGGTCGTGTACACCGAGGTCTTGACCATCCAGGTCGCGTAATCGATCGCCGCCGCCGTCTGCCCGGCAACCGTGAGCACGCCGGCGCCATAGCGATTCACCGTGTCGCCGAACGTCCCCGCATCGAACTGGAACATTCCAAGTCCGCCCTGCTGCGCACTGCACGGTCCGTCGGCGCTACCGGCGATGACCGGCCCGCCACCGCAATCGGAAGATGCTGGACCCTGGCAGGCCCACGTCGCCTCCGACCAGCACATCGCGAGACCGGTCTCGTCGTTCGCGATGCCGGCGAGGAGATACGCGTTGACGATCCCGCGTGCCCCCGCGGCATCGCGGATACCGGCATAACGCGGAACCTTCGCGTTGGCGGTGAGCTCCGCTCCCGGATCGACCGCGGTGTCGTCGGCGGGCGGCGAGGGATCACCGACGGCGCAGGCCGTCGAGGTGAGAAGAGCGAGTGATGTAAGGCGCATGCTGTCGCGGTATACAAGACGTATACCAACGGCGAACTGGCCGAGATCAGGTCGTTGGGGGTTCCAGATCTGGGGCCGAAGTCCTCGGGCTGCAACCGGACGTGAGCATCAAGGTATATCGTCCGTTTACATCGATCTCACGATACTGTCCTCGGTCGTCTTGTTACGGTAGACGAGTCGTCTACCCGTCTTGTGGCCCGACTTCGACCTCGCTCACCCTGGTAAGTTCGGGATCATGGAATACGAGCGTGCATCGGCCGCTCGAGCGCTCGGTGAACATGATGTATACTCGGGCGCTTGGCGGTGAAGAAGTCCCGCACCGGAGTCCAGCTCGGCGAGTCCGTCGTTCGCGGCACGGTCATGATGGCCGCGGCCCGCGTCTTCGCCCAGCTCGGCTATCGCGCCACTTCGGTCGAGGATCTGCTCGCGGCCGCGAACATCTCGCGCCGGACGTTCTACAAGGCGTTCTCGAGCAAGGACGAGGTCGGCGTCGCGCTCTACACGTTCGGGACGAACGCACTGCTGGAGTCGTGCCGGCGGGCTCTGTCCGACGATGCCGATCTCCTGACGAAGGTCACGCGGTGCATCGATCTCCACCTGAAGAACGCCGGCTCGGTGGGTCGCATGGTCTATGTCCTCGGCGGAGAGGCGAGCCACCAGGAGTCGCCGCTGTTTCTCGTCCGTATGGGCGTGCACGATCGGCTCTGCGAGATGCTTCTCGCCGCCGGCGGCATCCGCGTCGATCCGTTGTTCGTGCGCACGTTGATCCTCGCGCTGGAGGCCATCGTCCGCAGCGTCCTCATCATGAGCGACGAGGGCCGCAAGGTCACCGAAGAGAACATCGCGCGGGCGCGCAAGGTCATGGTCCGGATCATCACGGGCGCCATCGCTGGTGAGGGCCCACTGATGCCCGAGATGCCGCTCTGGCCATAGCGTCACCGAGCCCGATCACAACGCCGCCCCGCCACGACGCGACGGATCCAGTCGTCGAGCGAGTTTCGACCGACACGCTGATGACACAGTTGTGACGGTGCACCGCGACCGCGATGGATATGGTTAGTCGCGCGGAGGGCCCATGAATCGGAAGTTGCCGCTCGTCTTTCTGGCGCTGGTTGTTCTGGTCGTCGCGTTGCTCGCCTTCAAGGTCGAGCTGACGCTCGTCGCAACGATCGCGATCGGAGTGGTCTGCCTGGCGTGGCTGATCGCGATCGTCGTGCTGCCGTGGAACCTGTACTTCCGTGCGCGGCGACTCCTCGTCGAGATGTCGGGCTCGGAGCGGCGCGGGATCGCGATCGCTGCCGAGGCTCGCGCGGTCACTCACAGGATCGCCGCCAGGATGCTGGCGATCTCGCTCGCGTTGCATGTTTTCTCGGCGGCGCTGCTCTGCGCCGGTGCGTGGCTCCTCGGCGAGCGCATGGGCTACGCATTCGGTGGTCTGTTCCTGCTCACCACTCTGTTCCGCCCTGCCGTCGAGTACTACCGATATCTTCACGGCAAGCTGACCGAGCTCCGCCACGACGTGCTGTACCCGCGCGACGACGTGATGACGCTCGTCGACGACGTGCGCCGCACCGGGTCGCTCGCGGACCAGCACGAACGGCAACTCGGCGAGCTCGGGCGAGAGCTCGGTGACCTTCGCGAGGCGCTCCGCGACGGCGACCGCGAGAACGCTCGCAAGCTCGACGCCGTCGCGCGCAAGTTCGAGGAGACGATCGATCGCATGACCGACAACCAGGAGATCATCTCGGGCATCAAGGCGTTCTTGCGCCTGGTCCAGCCTGCTCGGTGACGTCTCTGCAGGATCCGCCCGAGTACTGCCAAGTTCGGCTGGGTTGATCGACGCA
>JAPLLF010000534.1 GCA_026387715.1 Pseudomonadota bacterium | reverse complement strand
CAGCTGCCGCCGGGCAAGATCGACATGTCGAGCGGCGCCGAGGCGCGGTCGCTGTCGAGCGAGGAGATCAACTTCGTCGTCAGCACGCAGACCGGCGCGGTGCGCGACTGCGTGGTGCGCGGCGCGACGAACACGAGCATCCACGGCGTCACGATCACGATCACGATGGCGGTCGATGGCACGGGCCGCGTGACGTCGCACCTGCTCGAGGCACCGGCGTACATGCTCGAGCACGGGCTCTACGACTGCACGACCCGCGCGGTCGCGCGGATGAAGTTCCCGGCGACGGGCGCAGGCACGCTCGTCGACTTCCCGGTGACCCTGAACTAGTTAGTTCGAGAGGCCCGCGTTGAACGACGCGTCCTCGGGCGACGACAGATAGATCTCGTAGCTCGCGAGCTCGATGCGTCCGGGGATCTCGAAGTCGCCGCGGAACGTCCCGTCGGCCGCGGTCACCACGCGGCCGAGCGACGGCAGCGAGTTCTTGCCGTTCTCGCCGGCGGGGGCCAGGTAGACATCGACGGAGTGGTCCGGCAAGCCCTTGCCGCCGACGTCGACCTTGCCCTCGACGTGGATCATGTCGCCGCGGTACGCGCTGGTGTCGGCGAGCGTGATCATGAGGTGCGGGGACTTCTTCTTCGGATCCATCGTCACCGCCGGCAGCGTCGGATCGGGCGTGATCCGATCGGGCGAGCCCCCGGCGCCGCCGCCGCCACCACCGCCGTTGGGGCCGAACGAGCCGCTCGACGGGGCTTGATCGAGCGACTTGCGCTTGTCGTCGAGCTGCTGCTTCGTCAGCCCGGTGATGTCGCCCTCGAGCTGGGTGTAGTTCTGCCGATACTCGACGGGCTTGGCGAACGGATCCTCGGCGCGCGGGCGATGGAGCGTCTTGTTCTCGGCGCCGGTGACCTCGAGGTGGAGCGCCGCGCCGCCGAGATCGATGCGCTGCCAGCCGCGCTCGGGGAACCACACCTCGACGAAGGCGTGCGCCTCGTTCTCGACGTAGCGCGTCGGGATGCCGAGCGCGTTCGCGGTGATCACGAACGCGAACGAGCGATGCCGGCACACGCCGGCCTGCGAGTCGCACAGGTCGCGGTAGATGTCGTCCGACGACGCGGGCGGGTCCTTCGCCGAGAACGCGCGGAAGTACGACACCATCTTGTTGAACGCGACGTTGAGATCGGTGTCCGCGTCGATGCCGAGGCGGTCGTGCGTGCGCCGCGCCGCCGACCGGATCCGGTCGTCGAGCGCGACCTTGATCTCGCCCGGCGCGCGCGCGGCGACCTTGGCCGGCGTGAGCCCCTTGATCGCCGGCAGCTGCGGCGCGAAATAGCCCGCGTCGGCGTCGGCGAGGAACACCAGCCGGTAGCTGCCCGAGGTGCTCGACTCGTCGCTGCGCACGAAGAAGTTGTCCGCGCCGTCCTTCTCGAAGCGCAGCCTCACGGCCGGCTTGGTCTCGTACGACAGGATCCGCATGTCGGGGGCCACGCTCGGCAGCGCGACGTCCTTGCCGGGGGCCAGCTCGACCGTCAGCGAGCCCCAGAACCGATCGCGGGTCTTGTCGGTGACGCCGCCGACGGTCACGTCGACGAGCGCGGTGTGCGCGACCTTGAACGTGTAGTCGGCGCTCACGCCGTCGAACGCGCTCATCCGCTTGAACGGGAGGACGTCGGGGTTGAACACGCTCGCGTAGTGCAGCGTGCCATCCGTGCCGGTCTTGTTGTCCGGCTTCATCCCGGTGTGCCGGTCCATGTTCATGCCGGCCTTGCCGTAGACCGGCTCGCCCTTGGCGGCGTCGGACGACGGGTGATCGAGCGCCGGCTTGGGCAGCACCTTGTCGCCCGCGGCGAACGCGGTGGGCACGCCCGAGCCGCCGCTGCTGATCATCGGGCCGGCCTTGTCGGCGACGGGTGCCGTGAGGTCCTCGTGGATCACCGGGCGCTTCTTGTCGGGCGTCTGGGCGATCGCGACGATCGCGAACCCGACGATCGCGATCGAGCCGGCCACCACGAGTCGCTTCGACATTCGACGATCATGACACGAGGAATCACCCCTGGTTGCCGTCCTGGAGGGGCATCCGCCAATACAATCGGCCGGTGGCACCGTCGGCTGTTCGAGGCGCGCGCAGCGTCGCCGTCCCGGCCATGCGCGCGGAGGACCGGGCGCTGCTGGGCTCGGCCGGCCTCGTGTTCGCGTGCGCCAGCGCCGGCGCGGCGATGAGCGCGGCGGCGGCGGACGCGATGTTCCTCGCCGAGCTGGGCCCGACGCACCTCGGCTCGGCGGTCGCGGTGTCGAGCGCGTTGCTCGCGATCGTGCTCGCCGTCGTCGGCGGGCTGTCCGATCGGCTCGAGCGCCGGCGCGTGCTCGCGAGCCTGGCGATGGTGTCGGCCGCGGTGATCGCGGGCCTCGCCGCGCTGTCGTTCGCGGCCCCCGCGGCCGCCGCCGTGGTCTTGCTCGTCGTCGGCAAGCAGCTCGCCGCCGCGACCGATCTGGCGTTCTGGGTGGTGATCGCGGAGCGGCTCGACGCCCGGCGCAGCCAGCGCCTGCTGCCGATCATCGCGGCGACCGGCGGGGCAGGGGCCGCGCTCGGGGCGATCCTCGTGATCCCGATCGCCGCGCTCGCGGGCACCCGCGGGGTGATGGTGTGCGGCGCGGCGTTCCTCGTGCTCGCGGGGACCGGGGCGACGCGGATGTCCGCGACGAGCACCCACCGCGTGGCCGGCGTGGCCGCGTCGCTCCCGCGCCTGATCCTGCGGTCGTGGCGCGACGGCGCGCGCGCGGTGCGGCGCCATCCGCTGGCGATGAACCTCGCGATCGTCGTAGCGGCGGCGGGCGTGTTCGGGTCGCTGTCCTACTTCGCGCTCGGCGTCGAGCTCGCGGCGCGGGGCGAGCCCGCGGAGAACCTCGCGAAGCTCCTCGGCCTGATCCGCGGGGCGGGGCAGGTGGTCACGTTGATCGTCCAGCTCGTGATCGCCCCGCGCCTGCTCGCGCGCCTGGGGACGGGGCCCGCGCTGCTGATCGCCCCGCTCGTCGCGCTCGCGGCGGGCATGGGGCTCGTCGTCGCGCCGATCTTCGCGGTCGCGGTCGCGACCCAGATGTCGGCGCGCGTGCTCGACGCGGGGGTCGAGACGCCCTCCGAGAAGCTGGCGCAGACGCTGCTGCCGACCTCGCTCCGCGGGCGGATCTCGGGCTTCCTCGACGGTCCAGCCAAGCGCGCCGGCGCCGTGCTCGGGGGCGTGATCGCGGCGGTGCTCGCGCACGCGCCGCGCGCGTTCTACCTCTCGACCGCGATCGCCGCGGCGATCTGGGTGCTGGTCGCCCGCCGGATCGCGCGCGAGCTG
>JAPLLF010001094.1 GCA_026387715.1 Pseudomonadota bacterium | reverse complement strand
GGAGCCGTCGAACCAGCCGACGTTCTTCCACTTGTTCTGCGCGGGAGACCCGAGCAACGTGCGCGCGCGCAGCGTGGTCGGCGCGACGAGGATGCGGCCGTCCCGCGCGACGTCGCGCAGCCGCAGGGGGAGCGCGCTGCGATGGAGCACGCGATCGCCGCCCGCGAGATCGAGCGCGCGGAGCCGCGAGCCCTCGGCGAACCACACCTCGCCGTCGGACGGCGACCAGGCGACGCCGTCGATCCCGTCGTAGGTCGTCGAGCGGGCGACGACCGTCCCGTCGGGCTTGAGGATCAGCAGGCGGCCGGAGGTCTGCGGCGGCGCGTCGGTCTCGACGACGGCGAGGTACGCGCCACCGCGCGACATGCGCACCGCCTCGAGCCTGCCGGTCGTCGGCCGATAGATCGGCTTGTCGATCGGATACTCGAGCGCGTAGGTCGCGTCGTCGAGCGCGCGGATGATCGCGAAGCTCTTGCCGTCGGCGGAGAACGACGCGTCCTCGACGTGCACCGCGACGAACTCGGGCGCGCCCATGCCCGGGTTGCCGCGCTTGAGCGTGCCTCCCTCGCCGTCGCCGAACGTCCGGATCGCGACGTCGCCGGTGCCCGTGCGCGCGACGTCGAGCACGCGCCCGGTGAGGGTCGTCGTCGTCATCGACGGCGCGGAGACCCCCGACTGCACGACGTACCAGTTGTCGCCGCGGCGCTCCGACCACAGGATCGATTGCTCGTCCTTGGTGAACCGCGCGTAGGTCGCCGGCTGCGACAGGAACGTGACGCGCCGGAACGCGGCGCCCCCGTCGACGAGCTCGGGCCAGGCCGACACCTTGACGGCGGGCGGCCGCCGGACGACCGCGATCGCGACCCCGCCGGCCGCGAGCGCGACCGCCGTCGCCAGCGCCCACGGCCAGCGCGTGCGGGGTGGCGGCACCAGCGTGATCGCGCGCTCCTTGACGCCCGTCGCCGGGCGCGCGGCCGGCACCGGCGTCGCGCCGAGGCGCGCGCGGATCGAGGCGATCGGCGACACCACCCCGGGCATCGTCGGCACGGCCGACCCGGGTCCGGTCCCCGACGACGAAGACGGCGCGAGCGTCTCGGCGGTGCCCTCGCCGGTGATCGCGGCCTGGGTCATCGTCTCGGCGACCGCGTCGCGCGCGCGGATCGCGGGATCGCTCTCGTTGGATGCACCCTCGGTCGCCTCGAGCGCGAACGCGAGATCGCTCGCGGACTGGAACCGCGCCGCGGGCTTCTTCTCGAGGCAGCGGCGCACGACACGCGCGACCGCCACCGGCACGTTCGTCGGCAGATCGCGCGGCGTCTGCTTGAGGATCGCGTAGCTCTCCTCGATGCCGCTCTCGCTCGCGAACGGGCGCCGGCCGGCCAGCATCTCGTACAGCACGACGCCGAGCGCGAAGATGTCGGTGCGCGCGTCGACGTCGGCGCCGCCCAGCTGCTCGGGAGCCATGTAGCCCGGCGTGCCGACGACCATGCCCGTGCCGGTGTGGGCCGGGCCGGCGCCACCGATCCCGACCCCCTCCATCGTCTTCGCGGTCCCGTCGTCGTCCTTCTGCGCCAGCTTCGCGATCCCGAAGTCGAGGACCTTCACGCGATCGTCGCCGATCACGAAGATGTTCTCGGGCTTGATGTCGCGATGGGTCACGCCCGCGCCGTGCGCCGCCGCGAGCCCGCGCGCGATCTCGCCGGCGATCCGCACGGCCTCGCGCGGCTCGAGCCGACCCTCGTCCAGGCGCTGGCGGAGCGACATCCCGTCGAGCAGCTCGGTGACGAGGAACGGCGTCCCGTCGTGGGTGCCGACGTCGTGCAGGGTGACGAGGTTGGGGTGGTTGAGCGCGCCGATCGTCCGCGCCTCGCGCTCGAAGCGGCGCATGCGATCGGTGTCGTGGCGCATCGACTCGGGCAGCACCTTGATCGCGACCTGCCGTCCGAGCCGCGAGTCGAGCGCGCGGTAGACGACGCCCATTCCGCCGGCGCCGAGCTTCCGCTGGATCTCGTACGGACCCACCTGGGTCCCGGTAGCCAGCTCCATGCCGTCGAGCATCATATGTCGATCGACGGAGGATCGCGTCGTCCTGGGCCCAGGTTCGACGGGGACGAGCCCCGGGTCGACCTGCCCCACTCCTCCGTGATACGCCGCTGACATGAAGCTTCCTGGCCTCCTCCTCGCCGCGGTCGTCGCCCTCGCTGGATCGACGGCGAGCGCCAAGGGTCTGACCGTCGACGACATGCTCGCGATGCAGCGCGTGGGCGCCCCGGTGGTCTCGCCGGACGGCAAGCGCGTCGCGTTCGCCGTCCGCGACACCGACCTGGACGCGAACCGCGGCCGCTACGATCTCTGGATCGCCAACGTCGACGGCTCGAGCGTGCGGCGGCTGACGTCGAGCCCCGAGAACGACACCGATCCGGCGTGGTCCGCCGACGGCAAGTGGCTCTACTTCGTGTCCGCGCGCTCCGGCAGCGCGCAGGTCTGGCGCCTCGACCCGACCGCCGGCGGCGAGGCCGAGCAGGTCACGAAGCTGCCGCTCGACGTCAACGGCTTCGACCTGTTCCCCGACGGCAAGCGGCTCGTGGTCGCGATCGACGTGTGGCCGACCGCGAAGACGCTCGCCGAGTCGGTGAAGCTCGACGCCGCGGACGCGAAGAAGCAGGCCAGGTCCAAGGTGCGCGCGTACGACGCGCTGCTGTTCCGCCACTGGGATCAGTGGGAGGACGGGCGCTACTCGCACCTGTTCGTGTGGTCGCCCGACAAGCCCGACGACGCCAGGGACGTCACGCCGGGCCAGACCACCGACTCGCCGACGCGGCCGGACGGCGGCATGGACGAGGTCGACATCGCGCCCGACGGCCGGACCCTCGCGTACGTCCGCCGCGTCGCCGGCCGCGAGGATGCGTGGAAGACCAACACCGACGTGTTCGCGCTCGCGCTCGACGGCAACGGCAACGCCATCGGCACGGCCACCGACGTCACGGTCGCCAGCCTCGGCTACGAGTTCGGCCCGACGTTCTCGCCCGACGGCAAGTGGCTCGCGTTCCGCTCGATGAAGCGCCCCGGGTTCGAGGCGGATCGCCAGCGGATCGTCGTGCACGAGCTCGCGACCAGGAAGCAGCGCGTCGTCACCGAGGCGTGGGATCGCTCGGCCGACGAGCTCGCGTG
>JAPLLF010000704.1 GCA_026387715.1 Pseudomonadota bacterium | reverse complement strand
GCGGGGGTCGACGTCAAACGCGTCAAGCTCATCGTCAACCAGCTCAACGTCAACCATCCGTGTTCCTCCCTTCCCAACCCTTTGAACTACAGTTCTTGAGAGGGACCGAGGATGAGCCCGATCCCCGACGACTGGCGCGCGCGCGCCCCCGCGATGACCGAGCGAGCCTGGCGCGGCCTCGAGCGGGTCCTCCAGCACCCGGACGCCCCGCGTTACAACCGCACGCTCGGCGATCGCGTCGGGCCCGCCGAGCTCGTCGCGCTCGAGACCTGCCGCGCTGCGCTGGCGTCGCGCCCGCGCGAGGCCGCGACGCCGTCGTCGGCCACGATCGACTTCGTCGAGGCGCTGCGCTCCCGGCTGTTCCTGCTCGACGACCTCCCCGAAGGCTTCGACGTCGCGCGCGACTTCGAGGCGCTGCCGACCACGGATCGCGACGCGATCGCGCACCGGCTCGAGGATCTCGTCCCGCGCGATCTCGCGATCGACGACGCGATCGTCTACTCGACGTCCGCGACGACCGGCCACGCGGTCATCATCCCGAGCCACCCGACGACCGTGGTCCAGAGCCTGGCGCACCTCGAGCGCGCCATCGCGTTGAACGGCGCGCGCCTCGAGCCGCGCGAGGGCGTGCCGCTCGCCGTCAACGCGTCGATGCAGCAGCAGACCTACGTGTTCGCGACCACGATGAGCGCGTGGGCGGGCGCCGTGTTCGCCAAGCTCAACTTCGAGCCGCACGACTGGGCCGGTGGCGCCGCCTCGCGCGATCGCTTCCTGCGCGACTACGCGCCGATGTTCGTGTCCTCCGAGCCCGTCGCGCTCGCCGAGTCGCTGCGGCTCGAGCTCCCGCTCCGGCCCGCGGTCGTGATCTCGAGCGCGGTGAGCCTGCGACCGGAGCTCGCCGACCAGCTCCGCGCCGCGTGGGGCTCGGTCGTGATCGACCTCTACTCGACGACCGAGACCGGGCCGATCGCCGCGAGCGTGCCGGGCATCGCGGGCCACGTGATCCTCCTGCCCGATCTGTTCGTCGAGGTCCTCGGCCCGCACGGCGAGCGACTACCCGACGGCGCGCGCGGCGAGCTCACCCTGACCGGCGGCCGCAATCCCTATCTCCCGCTCGTGCGCTACCGCACCGGCGACTACGGCCGGCTCGCCACCGTGACGCTGCCCGATGGTCGCCCGGCGCGCGCGATCCTCGAGCTCGAGGGCCGCGCGTCCGTCGTGTTCCGCGCCACGGACGGTGGGCGGGTCACCTCGGTCGACATCGCCCGGCGCATCCGTCCGCTCGCGCCGTTCGTCCAGCACGCGCTCCACCAGCGCGCCGATCGCGCGCTCGAGCTGCGGCTCCGGCCGCTGCCGGGCGTCCCGATCCCGCTCGAGGCGTTCGAGCACACGCTCCGCGAGCTGTTCGGTCGCGACGCCGCGATCCGCGTCGTCCTCGATCCGACGCTCGGCTCCGGCGTCGGCAAGGTCGTCGCCTGGCGAAGCGACGCCGGGTAGCCGACGCCACGCGGTCGGTCCGCGTGTTAGGACGGCTCCACATGCGCGCGCTCCTCCTCGGTTGGTTGTTCGTCCTCGGCTGTCATCCGTCCGCGCCGGTCGCCCCCGGCGGCACGTCGTTCCGCATGGGCAACGCGCACCGGACGATCCACACGTCGTCGCCCGAGGCCCAGCGCCGGTTCGACGCCGGGCTCGCCGCGCTCTACGCGTTCAACTACGACGAGGCGGCGTTCGAGTTCGTCACCGCGATGCGCGCGGATCCGACGTGCGCGATGTGCGCGTGGGGCTACGCGATGGCGCTCGGCCCGAACATCAACGCGCAGGACAAGCAGGCCCCCGGGGCGCACGAGGCCGCCACGCGGGCGCAGACGCTCGCGCGCACGCCCGTCGAGCAGGCGCTGACCCGGGCGCTCGTCGCCCGCTTCGTGCCGGCGCACATGGAGCTGATGCCGGTCACCCCCGACGCGCGCAAGCAGCTCAACACGGCGTACGCCGAGGCGATGCGCGCCGTGGTCAAGCAGTTCGACGACGACGACACCCAGGTGTGCCTGGCCGAGGCGCTGCTGATCACGACGTCCTGGTTCGACCCGAACTACAAGCCGGACGGCACGCCGGCCTCGCCGCTGGTTCCAGAGGCCCGCGCGGCGATCGAGCGCGTGCTCGCGCGCGCGCCGGCGCACGCGGGCGCGATCCACTACTACATCCACGTGCTCGACGGCGGCCCCGACGCCGGCAAGGGGGTGCCGTTCGCCGCGAAGCTCGCCGCGCTCGCGCCCGACGCCGGCCACCTCATCCACATGCCCGCGCACCTGTACTACACGCTCGGTCGCTACGCGGAGGCCGAGGACGCCAACCTCGCCGCGATCGCGGCGGATCAGAAGTACCTGGCCGCGAGCCAGCCGGGCCAGGCCTACGCCCGCTTCACGATGCACCCGCAGCACTACCTCTGGTACGTGATGCTCGTCGAGGGCAAGCGCGCCGAGGCGGAGCGGCTGGCGGGGACGCTCGGCCATCACGCCGCGCACGCGGGCGATCCGATGGCCGAGGATTTCGGCGCGAGCTACCGGCCGCTGACCGACGTGCGGTTCGGGTTGTGGGATGACGCGCTCGCGCTGCCGGCGGGACGCGGGCGGCTCAGCTCGATCGCCACCCACTTCGCGCGCGGCCTCGCGCTCGCCGCGAAGGGCAAGCTCGACGACGCCGCCCTGGAGGCCGACGCGATCCGCAAGGTCGAGGACAAGGCGGCGCCCCTGGCGCCGGGCACGCCGGAGCCGCCGGTGGTCGCGATCGTGCGGGCGATGCTGACCGCGCGCCAGGCCGCCGCGGCCCTCGAGCTCGAGGGCGCCGTCGCCGAGGCACGCGGGGACCACGCGCGCGCGATCGAGCTGCTCCGGCAGGCGCTCGTCGAGGAGGCGAAGATCGCGCCCGAGGGCGAGCTCCCCACGTGGCCGCTGGCGATCCGCCAGCGCCTCGGCGCGGTGCTGCTCGCCGCGGGCAAGCCGGCCGACGCCGAGGCCGTGTATCGCGCGGATCTCGAGGTGCGCCCGGAGAACGGGTGGGCGCTGTTCGGCCTCGCCCGGGCGCTCGACGATCAGCACCACCCCGACGCGCGGCAGGTGCACGCGCGGTTCGACGCGGCGTGGAAGCGGGCGGAGACCACGCTCACTTCGTCGGTGAAGTGATCCTCGCGCCTCACGCGCCGCGGCTCACCTCCACCCACCCGTGCCGACGATACGCGCGGACCAGGCGCGCGCCGGCGTCGATCTGGAACAGGTGAATCCACGCGTGATCGACGAGCGCGCGGACCTTGGCGTGCTTGCGGAGCACGGCCTCGATCGCCTCGCAGGGTGCCTCGATGAACACGCTCAGGCGAAGCGGGGTATGCACCCAGCGCTCGCCATCGTGAAGCGAATGCAGCGGCAGGCCGATGCGTAGATCGCCGCCGTTGCCCTCGAACACGCCGAGGTGCCCGCCGACCACGTTGTGCAGGACCTTGTTGCCGCTGCCATAGCGGACGTTGTCGACGGTGGACGCGTAGTACTGCAGGTTGATCCAGTGGGTCACGACCATCGGGGCGGTCATGATGAGCTCGAGGATCGCGAAGTCGCGGTCGTCCTCGAACCGGTAGTCGTGGAGGAACGCGCGCCCGGCGAGGTCGAGGTGGCGGCAGTGGGCGCGGGGCGCCACGATGAAGGCCGCGTTGTTCGCGAGGCCCCACTCCGGGCGCACCTGCGCCCAGTCACGCGACCGCGCGTCGATGGCGACGCGCACGGCGTCGTCGGAGGTGGCGCTGATGCCGAGCCGGGGAGCGCGCTCGCGGCGCGCCCGCGCTCCGGCCGTGTCCAGCCAGCCGCGCAGCGCGGTGACGTCGCCGTGGTGCGAGGCCGGCAGCTCGTCGAGCTCGTAGAGCGTCACGCGATCGGTGGTGGTGTCGTGGAGGCCGGCGAGGAACCGGGTCGTCTCCGGGACGTCGATGCCACGCGCGGCCAGTTCGAGGCGGACCGCGGGCTCGTTGAGCAGCGCGGCCGCGGCCCGCGCGTTGACCTCGCCGGTCTGTCCACCACAGGCCCCGCAATCGAGCCCCGCGGCGTGCGGGTTGTTGCGCGTCTGGCTGCCGTGCCCCACGAGCACGACGAGCCGCGCGAAGCTCCGCGTCAAGCTCATCGCGCGGAGCACCCCCTCCGCCAGCGCGCAGCGGTCGTCTAGAAGTTTGGTGTTGAACACCCACCCGCGGGAACGCGCGAGCGCGCGGTGTGGCGGCGGCGATTGTGGACGCCTCCGAGGGCTGCGCGGCAGTCATGAAGTCGACGAAGGCACCGTGGGGCGAGCCGCCTGGTCAC
>JAPLLF010000605.1 GCA_026387715.1 Pseudomonadota bacterium | reverse complement strand
CGATCGACGCGCACGAGCTCGCGGTGGTCGACGCGATCGTGTCCCGTCATCGCGGCGAGCTGTCGCGCTCCGAGCGCCGGGATGGCGGCGAGGAGCTGGTCGTCGCGCTCCCCGCGACCCTCGCGTGAGGCTCAGCGGCCCGGGCCGCGCCAGCGCATCACGCGCGCCGGCCACGCCGTGAGCCCGTCCTCGCGACGCTTCGCCGCGCCGCGCGCGACGAGCTTGCCGAACATCGCCAGCGTCGCGCGCAGCTCCTCGGGCGCGTCGCCGACGAGCGTCACGTCGCCGTCGTCGACCAGCGTCGCCGCCACCGGGTACTCGGCGTCGGGCGTCACGATCACGCACGCGTAGTCGGCGTGCGGCCCGGCCTCGGCCGAGCGTCGCTCGAGGAGGAAGCGCGCCCCTTCGGTGGGGCGCAGATCGCTCCGGCCGCCCGCGCTACTCACCGAGGTCGGCGGCAAATCGGCCCGAGACGTCGGCGGCGTTGCCCCACTGGGCCTTCTTCCACTCGACGTTCCACTGGCGCAGGATCCACAGGGGATCCATCACGAGGCGCGTCCCGATCGCGGCGGCCTGCGAGCCCCACAGGTCCTTGTGCTCGCCGGCGTCCTTCGACAGATCGAACACGCGCGGATCGCCCGTGCCGACGAGGTTGACCTTCCAGTGGCCGATGCGACCGGCGTGGCCGTTCTCGTACTTCGACGACGTCGACATCGTGAGGTAGCCGCCCTGCCCGTTCGCGACCGGCAGCAGCGACTGCCCCTGCCACTCGGGATCGACCGCCACGCCGAGCGCGTCGGCGAGCGTCGGGACGATGTCGATGCCCTCGGTGCCTTCCTTGATCTTCACCGCCGGGAACATCGGCGGGTAGTGGATCATGAGCGGCACGTGCAGCAGCGTCTCGCGCTGGCTGCCACCGTGACCGACGCGGCCGTCCTCCCACTGCTCGTCGCCGTGGTCCGCCGTGACGATGATCATCGTCTGGTCGTAGATGCCCCACGCGGTGAGCTTCTCGACGAGCTTGCCGAGGAGCTCGTCCTGGTAGGACACGTTCGAGTCGTAGAGCGCGCGGACGTGCTCCTTCTCCTTGTCGGTCAGGTCCTTCGGGATGCCACCCGGGCCGTCGTCGCCGAACGACGTGGCGAAGCGACCCTTGTAGCCACCGTCGTACTTGTCGAGCCAGGGCTGCTTCGCGCGCCAGGTGACGTGCGTGTCGATCATGCCGAGGTAGAGGAACCACGGCTGCGGCGTGGGGCTCTTGGACTGCACGAACGACAGACCCTGCTCGAGGACGTCCCCGCCGCGGAGGCCGAGGCTCTTCTCGATGTGGTTGACGTACTTGCCGGTGTCCCACGACGAGCCGAACCCACGCGACGGCCGGATGTAGCCGTTCGCCGACGCGCCGGCGGTCATCTTGCCGGCCTTCTTGGCGACCTCGTCGATCGTGACCCACTTGTCTGCGAGCTTGTCGCTCATCTGCGCCGCGCGGTGCTTGACGAGGTAGTTCGAGGTCCACATCGACGCGTGCGAGACCTGCGACTCGTTGCCCTGCACGTAGTTGTTCATGAACAACGTCGAGCTCTCGGCGAGCTGCGACCAGTTGGGCGCCTCGGGACGCGCCTTGCTGTTGAACGCCTTCACGCGATCGGCGCGCAGCGAGTCCATGATCACGAACACGACGTACTTGGGACCTTCGCCGCGCTTGACCGCCGGCAGCTCGCCGGGGACCACCAGGTTCGCGTTCGAGACCATCGAGGTCTCGCAACCCGCGCCCTCGAGATCGAGCCGGGCCGCCTTGCCCGCGAGCGCGGACAGATCGACCGCCGAGCCGGTGCCGGTGAGCTTGCCCTCGACGGTCGCGCCATCCTCGGCGGTCGCGAGCACGCCCGGCGTCGTCGCGCCGAGCTGCATCCACGCCACCTCGACGCCCGGGGCCTTCATGAACCACTGCAGCGAGTTCTCACCCTCCTTGAGCTGGCCCGCCGGGATCGTGAGCTCGAGCGTCGACCACCCGGCGCCGAGCTTGCCGTTGATGTCCTTGGCGCCGTTGACGCGCAGGCTGAGCGCGCCCTCCTTCTCGGAGAACGCGCGCAGGCGCAGCGTCGACTTGCCGGCCTGCGCGGCCGACACCGGCACGAACATCGTGCCGTTCTTGCCGGTCAGGCGCGCGACCTTGACGTCGTCGTGGGTCTGGCGAAGCTCCCACGCGCGCTTGATGCCGCCGTTCATCGTGTTGCCGAACCGCAGGTACTTCGCGAACCCCGCGGAGCCACCGTCGAGCAAGAGGCCGCCGCCCCGCGCGAGGTGCGCGGACAGCCGGTTATCGATCAGCGAATAGACCGCACGCTCGGGGCCGCGTGCCTCGGCCTTGGTCGGCGGGGTCGCCGGCTTGGCGACCTCGGGGGTCTCCTTGCCTGGCTGCGCCACGGCGGGCTTGCCGTCGGCGGGCTTGCCATCGGCGGGCTTGGAGGGGGTCGTCGAGGTGGTTGCCCCCTCTGCGACTTTCTCGGTCGTGGTTGCGGTGGGCGAGCTCTTGCCACAGGCGCTCAACGACGCGACGGCGGCGAGCGAAATGATCAGACGGGACGACATCGTGGGGCAGACCCTAATCGACCTTTAGGTCAACGCCAAGAACTACGACGCACTCGCCATGCATGAGCGTAGAGGGTCGCGCGCGGCGGGCGGACGAAGCCCGCGATGCACACCCCGAAGCGCTCGCCGAGCTCGATCGCGAGCGAGCTCGGCGCCGACACCGCGACGAGGATCGGGGCGCCGAACCGGATCGTCTTCTGGACCAGCTCGTAGCCGAGCCGCCCCGACAGCGCGATCGCGTGACGCGCGGGATCGAGGCCAGCATCGAGCGCCCAGCCGATCAGCTTGTCGAGCGCGTTGTGGCGGCCGACGTCCTCGCGGACCGCGAGCAACGCCCCTTCGAGCGTGAACATTCCCGCGCCGTGCAACCCACCGGTGGCCGCGAACGCCACCTGGGCGGCCTGGAGGATCGCCGGCAGCCCGAGGAGGACGTCCTCGGCGATCATCGTGTCGGCCTCGATCGTCTGGGCCCGGCGCT
>JAPLLF010000099.1 GCA_026387715.1 Pseudomonadota bacterium | reverse complement strand
GAGCACGCCGGCGGCGAACAGCGGCGACGTGCACACGGTGTTGGTCGCGACGGTGCCCTTCACGTTGAGCGTGAACGGCCCGTTGTTCGTCGTGTAGCCGTCGACGGTGATCGCGTAGTTGCCGATGCCGACGTTGGACAGCGTGATCTTCGAGCGCAGCGAGCCGCCGCCGTCGTCATCGCAGCCGAGCTCGACGCCGCACGCCGCGTCGTGCATGTGCAGCACGGTGTCGTAGGTGCTGCCGATCGTGTCGACGACGAGGGTCGTCACCGGCACCGGGAGCGACAGGGCGTACGTCTTGTCGGGGGCGGTCGACGTCGACCGACACGACGGCACGAGGTCGTTCGCCGTGCCGGTCGTCGTGCCGGTCGTCACCGCGGTGGTGATGAGCGACGTCGGGTCGGTCTCGGGCATGCAGAACACCTCGGTGGTGCCCGCGGCGGACGCGCAGCCGAAGTCCATCGGGAAGTCGATCAGGCCGTCGACGGGGGTATCGTTGTCCGCGCCATCACCACAGACCGGGCAGCCGGCGCCCGGGCAGGTGTCCATCTCGGTGTCATCGGCCGGGCTGTCGCAGCCCGGGTCGAACGGGTAGTCGATCTTGCCGTCGCTGTCGTTGTCGATGCCGTCGTTGCACAGCGCGGGGCCGCAGATCCGCGAGCCGACGGCGCCCTTGCACGCGTAGCCCGGGGCGCAGGTGAACACGCCGGCCTGCGCGAGCGCACCCTCACACGACGCGTTGCCGGCGATCTCGCCGCTCACGAGGATCGTGCCGGTGCCGGTCGACGAGCTGGAGTAGCCGTCGACGACGACGTAGTAGGTGCCGGCGGCGACGTTCGCGATCGGACCCATCGTGGTCGAGTCGCTGCACTTGAGCGCGGTCCCGGCGCAGGTCGTGTCGAGGATCTCGTGGACGGTGTCGTAGCTCGCGGTCAGGTTGACGGTGAGCGAGTTCATCGCGGGGACGTCGAGCCGGTAGGCGAGGTCGGGGCCGCTCGACAAGGTCGAGCCGCAGACCGGCGAGAAGTCATCGGTCTGGCCGGTGGTCGCGAACGGCGTCATCGCCGCGCTGATCGTGCCGACCGACTCGGTCGAGTGACACGCCTCGCTGGTGCTCGACGCCGACTGGCACTGCAGGTCGAGCGGGTAGTCGGTCAGGGTGTCGCCGTCGTTGTCGACGCCGTCCCCACACTCCGGGCAGCCCGGGCCGGGGCCGCTCGCGCAGGTGTCGGTCTCGTCGTCGTCGAGCGCGTCGAGGCAGCCCGGGTCCATCGGGAAGTCGTTCTTGCCGTCGCCGTCGTCGTCGACGTTGTCGCTGCACACGTGCTTGCTGCACTTCTTGACGGTGTCGCCCAGCGGCACGCGGCACACCAGGCCGGGGCCGCAGTCGTCGCCGCTGGCGCACGGGATGCCTTCGCCGACGAAGAACTGCACGGACAGGTCGTACGTGCCCGACGACGAGCTGTCCTGGGAGTCGACGATCAGGTAGTAGATGCCCGGCGTCAGCGAGGCCGTCACCGTCGAGTTGGTGTTCGACACGTTGAGGTCGTTGTTGCAGGTGAGCTCGGAGCTCGCCATCGTGCACGCGGCGCCCCGGATGTAGAGGACGGTGTCGACGGACGTGCCGGCGTTGTCGGTCGTGGCGACGATGACCTTCGGATCGGTGATGCGCAGCTCGTAGGCGACCTCGCCGCCGCCGCCGCCGCACATGCCGGTGAGCTGCGACGTGCCGTTGGCGGCGAACATGCCGGTGTCCTTGTTGTTGCCGGGGAGCGTCTTGATCGGGAGGCTCACGCCGCACGCCGTCGGATCGTGGGTGAACTCGTCGGTATCCGACGCGGCCGTGCAGCCCGGATCGTCGGGGTAGTCCTTGATGCCGTTGCCGTCGTCGTCGATGCCGTTGGAGCACTGCGGGCAGTTGGGGCCGCTCGGACAGTCGTCGACCTCGTCGTCCTGCTGGGGCGCGAAGCAGCCCGGATCCAGCGGGTAGTCGGTGATGCCGTCGCCATCGTTGTCGCGACCGTCGCTGCACTGCGCCATCGGCAGGCTGTCCTCGGTGTCGTCGGTCGCCGAGATGCAGCCGAGGTCCTCGGGGAAGTCGATCATGCCGTCGCCGTCGTCGTCGATCCCGTTGTCGCACTGGTGATCGCCGTGCGGATGTTGCTGGTTACCGTCGTCGCCGCACGCGTTGGAGCCGAGGACCAACGCAGCTGCGAACAGGGTCATGCCGAGGCCGGCGATCGAGCGCATGGGCCTCTGTAGCCAACACGGTGACGCCGGGTCAAGGGCTCAGTTGCGAGCAGTCATCACAGCGCATTGCACCGGGTTACCCGACGTCGAAAAACAGGAACTTCAAGTACCGACCCTCGGGAAACGCTGGCACCACGGGGTGATCGGACGCACTACCGGCGATCCCCCGGAGCCGGAGGCTCGGCCCGCTGAGGGCCGCGATGTCCACCAGGTCGGCCTCGGTGACGTGCGAGGAGCACGAGGCGTAGGCCAGGCGGCCGCCGGGGCGGACCGCGGCCAGGCACGCCTGGAACAGCCGGCGATAGGCGGGCAGGCCGGACTGCCGCGACTTCTCGTTGGGGACGAAGCTCGGCGGGTCGCAGATCACGAGATCCCACCGCCGCGCGGCCGCCGGGCTCGCCAGGTACGCGAAGGCGTCGGCGGTCACCAGGTCGTGCTGGGCCGGGTCGAGCCTGGAGCGCTCGAGGTTCTCGGCGAGCGCGGCCATCGCCGGGGCTGCGATGTCGACGGACGTCACCCGGGTGGCGCCGCCGAGCGCGGCGTGGATCGAGAACCCGCCGGTGTAGCAGTAGAGGTTGAGCACCTCGAGGCCGGCGGCGTGGCGGCCGATCGTCCGGCGGTTGTCGCGCTGGTCGAGGAAGAAGCCGGTCTTCTGGCCGGCGCGCACGTCGACGATGAACCGCGCGTCGTCCTCGGCGATCTCGACGATCGCCGGGGCGTCGCCAAGGAACGACCGCCCGCCTTCACGACGGTTGCCGCGCTCGCCGCGCACCCAGACGTGCGCGAGCGGCGCGCCGCCGGTCGCGAGCCCGGCGACGACGTCGGCGAGCCGGGGCGTCCAGAACGCCTGGGCGGCGGGGCCGTCGAACACGACGACGCCGACGTCGGCGTACTGGTCGACCACGAGGCCCGGGCACCGATCACCTTCGCCGTGGATCAGCCGGCGCCCGGTGCAGCTCGCGAGCAAGGGATCGCGGGCGCGGCGGGCGGCGGCCTCGGCGCACCGCGCCCGCGTCCACGCGCCCTCGACCGCGCCGTCGTCGGCGAGCACGCGCGCGCGGATCGGCGACTTCGGATCGCAGTAGGCGACCGCCACGGGCCCCTCGTCGTCGATGACGTCGACGATCTCGCCGACCTCGGCGTCCCGGGGCAGCTCGATCGCGCGGTCGTAGATCCACGGGTGCCCCTGGCGGATGCGCGCGCGCAGCGGCTTGGTCAGCCGCGCGAAGCGCCGATGGCTCACGATCGGCTCACGATCGGCTCACGATCGACTCACGATCGACTCACTTCGGCGAGATCTCGACGAGCTGGTACATGTGCGAGTAGCCGTTGATCACCTGCACGAGCCCGACGCCGTCGACGAGCCACAGCTGGGTGGTCCAGCCCGCCGGCATCTCCATCGGCTTGTTCTCGGGGTGCGCCTTGTCGAGCGTGATCCGTCCGGTCGTCACGAAGCCGAGCTTCTCGGCCTTCCAGTTGCCGGCCTTCGTGATGATCTGCTCGGGCGCCTGCGGGACGAACTTGCGCTCGAGCTCGAGCGTGCCGCTCCCGTCGGTGGCGCCGGTGTTGGGGGTCGCCTTGCGCGTCCAGTGCGCGGTCACGTCCTCGCGGAACTCACCCTCGCCGATCGTCCCGTTGGTGAGCGTCCATCCGCCCTTGGGGCGCTCGACCTTGTCGAACTCCATGTTGAGGAAGCCACCCGGGTCGCCGCCGAACAGGAACGAGTTCGGCGAGATCTCGAACTTCTTCGCGTTGCAGGTGACCGACGACAGCACCTTGCGGTCGTTGGTCTTGCGGGTCGGCTCCTTGCCGTTGACGCCGGGGATGGTGACCTCGACCGTGACCGTCTCCTCGAGCGAGACCACGGTGTCGGCGCCCTTGGTGTCGATCGCGGTCACCGCGATGACCACCTGCTTGGCGGGCTGCGGCGAGACCTTCTGCAGCTTCTCGTCGGGCAGCGTCGGCGACGCGACGTTCTGGAACGTCCACGTGGTGCCCGCGACGAACGGCAGGACCTTCACGCCACAGGCGGGCGCGGGGGCGCCGGCCTTGGGAGGCTGGGGCTTGGCGACCACCGACGATGCGGCGAACGGGGCGAACGGGGCGAGAAGTCCGAGGATCAGCGAGAGCTTGCGCATCGGTCTGGTGGTCATACGGTAGTCGTGCCCCGAGGTAAAGCAGCCATGTGCTGACAGGTGGAGACCCCGATGGGGCGCCACGAGATGCCGACGCGCCAGTGAGGCAGCAGCTAGTGCTTGCCGCCGGCGCCGTACACGCAGTTCGCGTCGTTCTGGTCCTCGCAGATCTTCGCGATCATCGCGCGGAAGCCGTCGTCGAGCCGGAGGTTCGAGAAGTTGCCATCGAGCGGCGTCGTCTTGCGGCCGAGCAGGCGATCGAGCACCGCCTCGACCTCGGCGTGCTTGCTCGGGTGCGAGCGCATCTGGATCACCCGCTCGAGGAGGTTGAGCGCACACTGGTTCCTGCCGATGCGCGCGTACGAGGCCGCGAGGTCGTAGGTCGCGCTGACGTTGTACGGATCAGCCGCCAGGGCGGTGATGAAGTTCTTCACCGCCTCGGTGATGTACGCCTCGCGCGTCGCGCGATCGATCTCGGCGGTCTCCGATGACTTGAGGTTGCGATGTCCCTCGTCGGCGAGCTTGGCACCCTCGGGGATCGAGCGCTGGCCGAACTCGAGCGGCTTGAGCGTCGAGTCGGTCTTCTCGCAATCCTTGCCGGTGTCCTTTTTCTCGAGGCTCGGTGCGGGCTCGGGCCGAAGCGGCGGCGGTGGGGTGGTGAGCTCTTGTTTCGCGTGACAGCCGACGACGAAAACCATCCCGAACAACAACGAGGCGAGGCGAACTGACATGCTTGATTACCGTCCCACGGCGGCGATCGCGTCCTTGCGATAGCCCTTGAACAACGACGCATTATCCGAAATCGTGTCGACCTGGCGGGTCGCGTCCGGCGACACCTTGGGGTTCTTCGTCAGCGCGTCGAGCCGCTTGAGCATCGCGAGCGCGCAACCCTTGCGATAGACCGCGTCGTACGCGATCGCGAGCTGGATCGTCGCGCTGGCGTTGTACGGGTCCTTGCGGAGCGCGTTGGAGTACTTGTCGATGGCCTCCTTGAACGCGCTGGCCTGCGCCGGCGGCTCCTTGGCCTTGCGGCCGGCGTCCATCGCGGCATCACCGTCGGCCACGAGCCGGTTCGAGATGGCCTTCTCCTGCCGCACGTTCTTGGGGTCGTCGCGGAAGTTCGGGGTGCAGTCCTCGACGTACTTGACCTCGGGCGCGACGACCTTCTCCTCGGGAGGCCGCTTCTTGGGAGAAGGCTTGGCGAGCTTGTCGGGCTTGCTCCCGTAGAGCGGTTGGCAAGCCGTGGTCGAGAGGAGGGCGATCGCCATGGCGATCGCGACGTGTCTACCCATGGACGGACGGTAGCAAGCTAGCGCGCGTGGATCCAGCGACCGATCGGCCGAGCGAACGGCGCTGCGGCGAGGAGGAGTCCCGCGCCGATCACCAGCGCCGGGATCGCCGGAAGGACTCCGGTGGCCGCCAGGTGCTGCCCGCTGCCGACGAGCACCACGCCGGACGTCGCGATCGCGAGCACGCCCCACGTGCGCATCTTGAGGAGGCCGCCGAAGCCGACGACGGCGAGGCCGAGCGCGATCGTCGCGGCCAGGCCGCCCTCGGGCTTGGGCGCGAGCCCGTAGATCAGCACGAAGGGCAGGCTGATGCCGGCGCGGATCACCGAGCGGCCGAGGCGCTGCACGGCGTTGTCGTCCATGTGATAGCGGTCGCGCCACGCACGCTGACCCTCGAACGGCTCGCTCATCGCGTCGCCCCAGAGGAGGACGGTCGCGCCGAGGTGGGTGCCGCCGAGGAACAGGAACATCGGCTCGAGCGCGCCGAGCTGGTAGCACAGCGCCGCCGACACGATCACGCCGAACAGGCCGACGCCCATCGCGTACCAGCGCGCCCAGAAGTAGCCGGCGACGACCGCGAAGAACGCGAGGGCGTAGACGCCGAACATCGCGTAGGCCACCGGCTGGAGCGGCTCGGGGACGTTGAGCGCGTTCAGGATCCAGACGAACGCGAAGAACCCAAAGACCGCGGCCGCGATCGCGCGGCGTTCACCGACGAGCTTCATTGGTAGATCTAACCTTCTACCGTCTTGCGACGGTTGTGAGTAAGACCCCCGTTCAAACCGTGCGTGCGGATTTCCCGCACACGGCTTACCGGTGGTCGTTCAGGGCGCGACATTTGCGCGTGACCGGGATAGCG
>JAPLLF010000396.1 GCA_026387715.1 Pseudomonadota bacterium | reverse complement strand
CGCGGCGCCATCCTGGTTCGTGCCGGAGAGGACGAGCCCGGCCACCGACGGTCCGTACGCGTCGGCCGCGGACTCGAACAGCACGTCGATCGCGGGGCGCGAAGACCAGACCGGCTCGTCGACCGAGAGCGAGAGCGCGTGGTCACGGCCGACGAGCAGGTGATAGTTCGGGGGGGCCACGTAGATCGATCCGGCGCAGAGCGGCGCCTTGTCCGCGGCCTCGTGGACCGTGCGCACACACGCGCGCGCGAGGATCTCGGGGATCAGGTTGGGCTGTGCCGGAGGTAGGTGTAGCACGATGACGATCGGGCACGCGAGCTGGTCGGGCAGCGTGGGAAGGAACGCAAGGAGAGCGTCGAGCCCGCCCGCCGATCCGCCGATCACGATGGCTTCGATGGGGGGCATTGGATCTTCTGGTAGATGCGCGCGACGAGCTCGGTGAACGCCGGGGCGTGGCGCGAGAAGCGCAACGTCTCCTTGAGCCCGAGCCCGAGGAACCCCTTGCGGCAGAGCGACTCGCTGAGCAGGCCGAGAGCGCGCTCCTGGAGCTCCTTGTCGAAGTAGATGAGGACGTTGCGGCAGGACACGAGCTGCATCTCGGCGAACACGCTGTCGGTCGCGAGGCTGTGGTCGGAGAACACGATCGCCTTCTTCAGCCGGCGATCGAGCACGGCCCCGCCATAGGCCGCCGTGTAGTAGTCACTCAGCGAGGCGCGCCCACCGGCGAGCTGGTAGTTGTTCGAGAACTGGGCGAAGCGCTCCGTCGCGTACACGCCTTCCTCGGCGGCGCGCAGCGACGCGGGGTTGATGTCGGTCGCGTAGATCAGGGTGCGCTCGAGCAGGCCCTCCTCGAGGAGCACGATCGCGAGCGAGTAGGCCTCCTCGCCCAGCGAGCAGCCCGCGACCCAGATCTTCAGCGACGCGTAGGTCCGCAGGTACGGCACCACCGTCGCGCGCAGCGCCGCGTAGTACGTCGGGTCGCGGAACATGTCGCTCACCTGGACGGTGAGGAAGCGGAGGAGGTCGGCGAACAGGCGCGGCTCGTCGCGCAGGCGCTCGAGGAGCAGCGCGATCGTCGCGCAATGGAAGTGGAGGAGCGCGGCCGAGACGCGGCGCCGGAGCGACACCGCCGCGTACTGTCGAAAGTCGTAGTGGTAGGTGAGGTAGATGCTTTCGAGGAAGAGGCCGAGCTCGGCGTCGCCGAACGAGCGATTGGTCACTTGCGGATCCAGATCCGGGCGAGCGACAGGAGCTTGTCGACGTCGAGCGGCTTGGCGATGTAGTCGTTCGCGCCGGCCTCGAGACACTTCTCCCGGTCGTCGATCATCGCCTTGGCCGTGAGGGCGATGATCGGCAGCCGGGCGAACTGCGGCTGCTTGCGGAGCTCGCGGGTCGCCTCGAGGCCGTCCATCACGGGCATCATGATGTCCATCAGCACGAGATCGACGCCGGGGTGTGCGCGCAGGTGGTCGAGAGCCTCGCGGCCGTTGCGCGCGATCTCGACCCTGGCGCCGCGCGGCTCGAGGACGCTCGTCAGCGCGAACACGTTGCGCACGTCGTCCTCGACGATGAGGATCCGCCGGTCCTCGAACACGGCCTCGCGATCGCGCGCGTCGCGGAGCATCCGCTGACGATCCGGTGGCAACCTGGCCTCCACCTGGTGGAGGAACAGCGTGACCTCGTCGAGCAGGCGCTCCGGCGAGCGGGCGCCCTTGATGATGATGGAGCTCGAGAATCGCTCGAGCTCGTGGACCTGCTCGCGGGTCAGCGAGCGGCCGGTGTAGACGATCACTGGCGGCACACCGTACTGGTCGCCGCGCGACATCTCGGCGAGGAGCTCGAGCCCGCTGCGGTCCGGCAACGACAGGTCGAGGACCATGCAGTCGAACGTCGCGGCGGCGAGGTGCGCGAGCGCCTCGGCCGTGGTCCCGACCGCGACGGTCTCGACGTCGTCGGCGGCGAGCAGCAGGGCCGTGCTCGCGCGCAGGACGACATCGTCCTCGACGATCAACACGCGGCGGAGCTTCTGCGTGAACCGGGCCTCGAGGTGCTTGATCGCCTCGAGCAGCTGGGCGCGGGCGATCGGCTTGAGCGCATACCCGATCGCCCCCATCTCGAGCGCGGTCTTCGCGTGGTCGGTGGCCGAGATCACGTGGACCGGGATGTGCCGCGTCAGCGGATCGCGCTTGAGCGCGTCGAGCACCGTGAGGCCCGAGCGATCCGGGAGCCCGATGTCGAGCACGATCGCGCTCGGGTGATGCCGCTTGGCCAGGGTGATCCCCTCCTCGGCGGTGGCCGCGCGCAGGCACAGGAACTCGAGCTCGTGGCCGATGTCGAAGAGGATCTGCGCGAAGGCAGGATTGTCCTCGACGATGAGGAGCGACCGCGACGTCGGCGCGAGCTGAACGCGATCGTCCGTCGCCGTCGCTGGCGTCGACGGAGCGTCGGCGACGGGATCGGGAGGGCGCCGCGGGATCGGCGGCGCTGGAGCGGGGGCGGCGGCGAGCACCAGCGAGGCCGGCGCCGTGACCGGCAAGGCCAGGGTGAACGTGCTCCCCCGGCCCAGGGTGCTCTCGACCTGCAGCTCGCCACCGAGCAGGCGCGCCAGATCACGCGAGATCGACAGCCCCAGGCCCGTCCCTCCGAACCTGCGGTTGGCCCCGCCGTCGGCCTGGCGGAACGCCTCGAAGATCAGCTCGTGCTGATCCGCCTCGATGCCGATGCCGGTGTCGCGCACGGCGAAGCGCACGCGTCCCTGCATCATGCCGACCACGAGCGTGACGCCGCCGCGCTCGGTGAACTTGAGCGCGTTCGCCAGCAGGTTCTTGAGGATCTGCTGGAGCCGCGTCGGGTCGGTCTCGATGGTGTCGGGGACGCCAGCGTCGATCGACAGCGCGAGCTCGAGGTGCTTCTGCGCCGCGATCGCCTGGAACGTGTTCGCCAGGTCGTCGACGAGCCGCGCGATCACGACCGGCACCAGGTGCACGTCGAGCTTGCCGGCCTCGATCTTCGACAGATCGAGGATGTCGTTGATCAGCGTCAGCAGATCGTTGCCCGCCGACGAGATCGTCTGGGCGAACTTGATCTGCTCGGGGTTCAAGTTGCCCTCGCGATTGTCGGCCAGCAGCTTCGCGAGGATCAGCGAGCTATTGAGCGGCGTCCGGAGCTCGTGCGACATGTTGGCGAGGAACTCGGACTTGTAGACGCTCGCGCGCTGGAGCTCCGCGCCGGCGCGCTCGAGCTCGTCGCGCTGCGCCTCGAGCGCGTGGGTCTGCCCCTCGAGTTGCTGGTTTTTCTGCTCGAGCTCGACTTGCCCGTTCTCGAGCTGGGTCTGCGAGATCTGCAACGTGCGGCTCTGGTGTTCGAGCTCCTCGTTCGCGACCCGCAGCTCCTCGTGCTGCGTCTGGAGCTCCTCGGCCTGTCGCTGGGTCTCCTCGAGCAGCTCCTCGAGCCGACCGCGGTCGCGGGCCGAGCGGATCGCGATCGCGATCGCCTCCGACACGCGCGTGAGGACCTCGAGCTCCGTCGCATCGACGGCATGCAAGAAGCCCAGCTCGGCGACGGCGAACACCGCGCCGTCGACGCTCGCGGGCGCGATCACGAGCTCGCGCGGCGTGGTGCGACCCACGGCCGACGTGATGGGCAGGTAGCCCGCCGGCACGTCGCGCAGGTGCACGGACCGATCGTCCTTGGCCGCCTGGCCGAGGAGTCCCTCACCGAGCTGCAGCGCCTCACCGGCTTCGGGCGACGCGAGCGCGTGACCCGCGACGCGCTGAAGTCGGCCACCCGGTTCGGTCACGTACACCGCGCCGACCTCGGCCTCGAGGTTGTCCACCAGCACGCCGAGGACCTTCTCCCCGACGGACGCGATCGCCAGATCACCCTGGAGCTGGGTGTTGATCGCCATCTGGACCCGACGCACCCATGCGTCGGCCTCGCGGCTGCGAAAGTCGCGCGACGCGAGCCACGCGATCAAGGTCAGCGCCGCGAGCAGCATCGCCGAGCCGCCGTAGGTGACGTAGCTCGACCACGTCACGCTGTCCTGCCAGGTTTGCGTGCGCTCGTCGAGGAGCCGATCCTCGATCGCCGCCATCTCCGCGATCCCGGCGCGCAGCCGGTCCATGATCACCTTGCCTCGATTGCTGCGCACGAGCTCGATCGCCGCCGGCCCTTGCCCGGCCCGCTGGAGCACGATGGTCTGTGCCATCACGTCGAGTCGCTGGGTCACCGCCGGCGCGAGGAGGTCGATGTTGTGCTGCTGGTCGGGGTTGTCGGCGGTCAGCTGGCGCAGGGTCGCGAGCGCGCTCGGCAACGACGTCAGCGCCGCGTTGTAGGGTTCGAGCAACGTCTCCTGCCCGGTGAGCAGGAAGCCGCGCTGGCCGGTCTCGGCATCTTGCAGGTCGGAGAGCACGTCCGACAGCTGGTGCTGGACCAGCTGCGTGTGGCCCAGCGCCCGGGTGCTGGCGGCCCGACTCAAGGTCGACTGCCGGGAGACCACGGCGAGCACGATGATGACGCTCGCCGCGACGACGAGGGCCGCGAGCGTCTGGGCCGGCAAGATGGCGCGCGAGCTGCTGCGCCGCGGCCTGGACGACTGGCGCAGCCCGGCCCGGCTGTTGCTCCGAGCCGAAGTGCTGGCCTTGATCCATGAGCATCGCGAGGAGTTGAAGCGCCTGACCCGCGACGAGACCGAACTGCTGCTCCGTTCCGCGCTGGCGACCGGCTTCGCTCGACCGCCCGCGCGATATGCCGGTCGCCGGTGGGCAGCGCCTTGCGCATCGTCGCCATGCCGTGGATCAGCCCTGCTGCTTCGAGAAAATGAACCTCGATGCCTTGTGCCGCGAGACGGCACGC
>JAPLLF010000998.1 GCA_026387715.1 Pseudomonadota bacterium | reverse complement strand
GCGGCACGATCGAGATCCTGAAGTAGCTCTTCATGGCCGGCATTCGCTCCATCGGCAAGATCCCCGAGCTCCGCAAGCGGATCTTGTTCACGTTGTTCATCCTGTCGGTCTACCGACTGGGTGTCTTCGTGACGATCCCTGGCGTCAACCGGGTCGAGATGACCCACGTCGTGACGAAGGGCGGCTCCGGCTCGTTCCTCGGCATGTTCAACATGTTCTCCGGCGGCGCGCTGCAGCAGCTGTCGATCTTCGCACTCGGCATCATGCCGTACGTGACGTCGTCGATCGTGATGCAGCTGCTGACGGTCGTGGTGCCCAAGCTCGACCAGCTCAACAAAGAGGGTGAAGCGGGGCGCAAGCGGATCAATCAGCTCACGCGCTACGGCACGATCGTCGTCGCTGCGGTGCAGGCGTGGTTCATCGCGACGTACGTCGAGGGACTTTCGAGGGGTGGAGCCGAGGTCGTCGCCGACCCAGGCTTCGGCTTCCGGCTGATGACCGTGCTCACGTTGACGACGGGTACCACCGTCATCATGTGGCTCGGCGAGCTCATCACCGACCAGGGCATCGGCAACGGCTCGTCGATGATCATCTTCGCGGGCATCGTCGCGGCGATGCCGGACGCGATCACCAAGTTCATCGCCGGTGGCGGTGGTGGCAACGTCGGCGGTCTCACCATCGTCTTCATGCTCATCCTCGTCGTCGCCACGATCGGCGCCATCTGCTACTTCGAGCGTGCCCATCGGCGGATCCCGGTGCAGTACACGAAGCGGCAGGTCGGTCGGAAGATGTACTCGGGTGCGCAGAGCTATCTGCCGCTCAAGATCAACGTCTCCGGCGTCATCCCGCCGATCTTCGCGTCGTCGATCCTCATGTTCCCGGCGCAGATCGCCAGCATGTCCGGGTCGCGGTGGATGCAGGAGTTCTCGTCGGTCCTCCATCCGGCCGACTGGCGCTACAACCTCATCTTCACGGTCCTCAACGTGTTCTTCGCGTTCTTCTACACGTCGGTGGTGTTCAACCCCGTCGACGTCGCGGACAACCTGAAGAAGTCGGGTGGCTTCGTCCCCGGGATTCGTCCCGGCAAGATGACCGCCCAGTACATCGAGCGCGTGCTGTCGCGCATCACCTTCGCGGGTGCCATCTACCTGTCCGTGGTCTGTATGATCCCGGCGCTCCTTCAGAAGTACCTGTCCGTGCCGTTCAGCTTCGGCGGTACCGGTCTGCTCATCGTCGTCGGTGTCGCCCTCGATACCGTGCAGCAGATCGAGTCGCACCTCATCACGCGCAACTACGAAGGCTTCGCCGGACCCAAGGGTCCGCGCATTCGCGGCCGCGTTCCTGCGCGTCCGCGCTGAAGCTGCTCGGTGGCGATGTGGCGATCCAACTAAAGAGCAAGGACGAGCTCCGACTCATGCGTGAGTCGGGGTTGGTCGCAGCGGGGATCCTCGACGAGATGTGCCTGGCGGCGAAGCCCGGCGTCTCGACCTGGGACCTCGACCAGATCGCGCGCACCGGCATCGCTCGGGCGGCGCGCAAGGTCGATGCCGACATCGCCGAGGTCGCGCACCAGGTCTCGAAGCTCGTTCACGAGCTCGCCGACCACAAGGTCGAGGTCGAGAAGCTCACCCAGGTCTTCACCGGGCTGAGGACCATCAAGAAGGGCACGAGCTCGTCCGAGGTCGAGCGCATCGTCTCGCTCGAGGGGGATCGCCACCGGGTGATCAGCGCCTTCCTCGGCTATGCCCAGCCGCCGTATCCGGCGGTCGTCTGTACCTCCATCAACGAAGTCATCGTCCACGGGATCCCGCGCAAGAACGAGATCATCAAGGACGGCGACATCATCGGAATCGACTTCGGGATCTTCATGCACGGCTTCTGCGCCGATACGGCCCGCACCATCATGGTGGGCAACGTCAGCCCGGAGAACCGCCAGCTGGTCGAGACCGCGAGCGAGTCGCTCGAGAACGCGATCGCGCTCTGCAAGATCGGCAATCGAATCGGTGACCTCGGCCATGCGGTCCAGCGCCACTCCGAGGCCCGTGGGTACTCGGTCGTGCGCCAGTTCGTCGGCCATGGCACCGGGCGGCAGATGCACGAGGACCCCCAGGTCCCGAACTTCACCGACAAGGGGCCGGACACCGGGAAGCGGCTCAAGGCCGGCCTGGTGATCGCGGTCGAGCCGATGGTGAATGCAGGCACTCCGGACATCGAAGTGCTCAAGGACGAATGGACGGCGGTCACCAAAGACCGCAAGATGTCCGCACACTTCGAGCATACGATCGCGATCACGGAGGAGGGCCCCTGGGTCCTCACCCGCGCGAATTCGACGCCGGGAAACCCTGGGTCCCCATGATCCAGGTGAGCATTCTTTTCGGGGGCCGCCCCGAAGACAAGATCTCGAAACCCGTCCCGAAAGATCCCGAAGCTTCGCTACTTGTTTGTTGCGCAAGCCCTGTGGTACACGCAGCGGCCCTCGATCGAACGTTCGATCGGCGCTGATTTCCGTCGAGAAAGCACCAGAGAGATTATCCGATGAAGGTTCGAGCTTCCGTCAAACCGATCTGCGTCAAGTGCAAGGTGATCAAGCGCAAGGGTGTTGTGCGCGTCATCTGCAGCAACAGCCGCCACAAGCAGCGTCAAGGTTAAAGGCTAGTCATGGCTCGTATTGCAGGCGTTGATCTCCCGCGTAACAAGCGCATCGAGATCGCTCTCACGTACATCTTCGGTCTCGGCCGCCACGCGGCGAACGTCGTGCTCACGCATGCGGGCATCTCGCCCGACAAGCGGAGCGATGACCTCGACGAGAACGACGTTCGCCGGATCCGCGACGCCATCGAAGCGAACTATCGCGTCGAAGGCGATCTGCGCCGCGACGTTCAGCTCAGCATCAAGCGTCTCGTCGATCTCGGGACGTATCGCGGAACCCGCCATCGCCGCAACTTGCCGGCGCGCGGTCAACGCACGCACACCAACGCGCGTACTCGGAAGGGTCCGCGTCGTATGGCAGTGAAGAAAATGGGCGCGGTCGCGAAGAAGTGATGAGGAACTGAACTATGTCGACGAATACCCAGCAAGCCGCCGCCAAGGGCAAGCAAAAGAAGAAGGTCCGGAAGAACATCCAGACCGGCGTCGCGCACATCTCTGCGACGTTCAACAACACGATCGTCTCCATCACGGATGTCTCGGGCAACGTGATCTCGTGGAGCTCGTCGGGCACGTGCGGGTTCAAGGGCTCGCGCAAGTCGACGCCGTTCGCCGCGCAGCTCGCCGCCGAAGACGCCGCCAAGAAAGCCATGGAGCATGGCGTTCGCAACGTGACCGTCTACGTGAACGGTCCGGGCTCGGGTCGCGAGTCGGCCCTCCGCGCGCTCAACGCCGCCGGGTTCAAGATCAACCTCATCCGGGACGTGACGCCGGTGCCGCACAATGGTTGCCGCCCCCGCAAGCGCCGTCGCGTCTGATCACCTTTAGGAACTAGAGAATACAATGGCTCGCTATACGGGTGCAGTTTGTCGGCTTTGCCGCCGCGAAGACATGAAGCTCTTCCTCAAGGGAGAGCGTTGCTACACGGACAAGTGTGGTTACGAGCGTCGTAGCTATCCGCCGGGTCAGCACGGCCAGAGCCGTCGCCGCAAGCGGTCGAACTACGGCGAGCAGCTGCGCGAGAAGCAGAAGGTCAAGCGCATCTACGGCATCGCCGAGCGCCAGTTCCGCGGCTACTACTACAAGGCCGTTCGCGCCAAGGGCGTGTCGAGCCACATCCTGATCCAGCTCCTCGAGCGCCGGCTGGACAACGTCGTCTACCGGATGGGCTTTGCCTCGGATCACTCCGAAGCGCGCCAGCTCGTTCGCCACGGTCACTTCACGATCAACGGGAAGAAGGTCGACATCCCGTCGTACCTCGTCCGCGCGCGTGACGTCATCGCGGTCAAGGAGCCCTCGCAGAAGATGGCGCGCATCAACGAGTCGCTCGCGGCCGTCGATCGCCGTGGCATCCCGCAGTGGATCGAGCTCGACAAGGACAACTTCCGCGGGGCGATCAAGCAGCTCCCGTCGCGTGAAGACGTCACCCTGCCGATCCGCGAGCAGCTGATCATCGAACTTTACTCGAAGTAGTTTCTACTTCGATCTTCACTTGGGCCGGGCTCGAAGACCCGGTCAGCCCACATCGGCCGTGATGAAAGCGCGCCGACAAGGAGACGAGACAGATGGAACCGACCCCCGAGCAGACTGCGTTCATGGCGAAGAACTGGCGCGACCTTATCCGGCCGCGCACGTTGGAGATCGAAGAGCGCTCCGACACCTACGGCAAGTTCTCGTGTGAGCCCCTCGAGCGCGGCTTCGGCACGACGCTCGGCGTCGCGCTTCGCCGCATCCTCCTGTCGTCGCTCCAGGGCGCGGCGATCACCCACATCGCGATCGAAGGCGCGCTGCACGAGTTCACCTCGCTGCCCGGCGTCGTCGAGGACGTGACGGACATCATCCTCAACCTGAAGGAGACGCTCTTCAAGGTCGAGGCCGACAAGACCTACACCATTCGCCTCGACAAGCAGGGCGATGGCGTGGTGACGGCCGGGGACCTGTCGCTCGTCGACGGCGTCACCTGCCTCAACCCGAACCACAAGATCTGCACGCTGTCCAAGGACGGCAAGGTCGCGATGCAGCTCACGATCATGACGGGCCGCGGCTATCAGCCGGCGGAGCGTCACTCGAGCGAGCTGCCGGTCGGGACCATCGCGATCGACGCGCTGTTCTCGCCGGTTCGCAAGGTGAACTTCATCGTCACCAACGCGCGCGTCGGGCAGCAGACCGACTACGACAAGCTCACCATCGAGGCGTGGACCAACGGTTCGGTCCGCCCCGACGACGGCGTCGCGTACGCGGCGAAGATCCTCAAGGAGCAGCTCACCGTCTTCGTCAACTTCGAAGAGTCGGAAGAGCCGCAGGCCGTCGAGACGCCGATGCAGGAAGCGAAGCTCAATGAGAACCTGTTCCGTT
>JAPLLF010001135.1 GCA_026387715.1 Pseudomonadota bacterium | reverse complement strand
TCGTCGCGGCGCTGCTGCTGCGTTCGAGGCTGGCGCGCAGGTTCCGGCACGGATGACGGTGTACCGAACAGGAAACAGTCAGTCAAGACTGTTTGTATCTCGTGCACGGCGCGCACGTCCCGACGCCCCGTGGCATCCTCGCGCCGCTTCGAATGGGCGACGCGTACACACCTGGCCTCGCGGTCATGCGCACCACGACGGTGCGCAAGCTCCGCCGGCTACCGTTGCCGGGCAAGGTCCTCGTCGAGGTCGGCGCGATCGTCCGGGCGCGCGACGTCGTCGCCCGCACCGAGCTGCCGGGCAAGGTCACGATCACGAACCTCGCGACCGCGCTCGGCGCGTTGCCCGACGAGGTCGCCGCGAAGCTGGTCGTCGCGATCGGCGGGGCGGTCACCGTCGGCGCGCCGATCGCGCGGACCTCGAGCCTGTTCGGGCTGATCAAGACGGTCGTCGCCTCGCCGATCGACGGCGTGCTCGAGTCGGTGTCGCCGATCACCGGCATGGCGGTGTTCCGCGAGGCGCCGATCCCCGTCGAGGTCGCGGCCTACGTCGACGGCACGATCGTCGAGGTCATCGAGGCCGAGGGCGTCGTGGTCGAGGCGAAGGGCGCGCTCGTGCAGGGCATCTTCGGCCTCGGGGGCGAGCGGCTCGCCGAGATCGTCGTCGTCGCCACGGCGCGGGAGCAGCCGCTCGAGGCAGCGGATCTCACGGTGGCGCATCGCGGCAAGATCGTGATCGCGGGTGGGCGGGCGTCGCTCGCCGCGGTCCGCCGCGCGTGCGAGCTCGAGGTGGCGGCGATCGTGTGCGGGGGGTTCGCGTACCAGGACATCAAGGAGCTGCTCGGCTTCGACGTCGGCGTCGCGATCACCGGCAACGAGGCGATCGCGACGACGCTCGTGCTCACCGAGGGGTTCGGCGACATCGCGATGGCGCGCGCGACGTTCGAGCTGCTGACGTCGCTCGCGGGCAAGCTCGCGTCGGTCAACGGCGCCACGCAGATCCGCGCGGGCGTGATCCGGCCCGAGGTCGTGGTGCCGGCGGACGACGCCGGCGACGCGCCGCTGCCGATCGCGCACGGGCTCGAGATCGGGGCACAGGTCCGCTGCATCCGCGCGCCGTACTTCGGGCGGATCGGCACCGTGGTCGGGTTGCCCTCGCAGCCGGTGATGTTGCCGACCGAGACCCGCGTGCGGGTCCTCGAGGTCGATCTCGGCGACGGCGACACGCGCGTCGTGGTGCCGCGCGCCAACGTCGAGGTCATCGAGCGATGAGGATCGTGGCCGCGCTCGTCGTCGCCGTCGCCGTCGCCGTCGGGACCGGCACGGCGCGCGCCGACGGCGAGGCGCCGAAGGTCGCGTGGGAGATCGACGTGTCACCGCCGAGCTCCGACGACGGCACGCACCTCGCCATCACGTGGCGGCGCATCGGCGATCTCGCCGGCAATCCGGGGGTGCTCGTGCTCCGCCGGGCGACCGGCGCGGGCGCGAGCTTCGCCAGCATGCTGTTCGATCCGATCGACCGCGCCGGCGCCGTGCTCGCGCCCCGCTTCACGTTCCCGGCTGCTCCCAAGGGCGAGTACCACCCCGGGATCAGCCTCGCGAAGGCGCCGGTCGTCGTCGGCAGCGCCGTCGGCGAGTGGCAGGTGATCGCGTTTCTCCCCGGGGACCCCGAGGCGCCGATCGTCGACGAGGTCGCCGCGGGCACCACGTACGTCTACGCGTTCGTCCCGGTCGCGCTCGGGGCCACGGCCGACACCTACGCGCAGATCGTCAACCACGTCGCGACGTCCCCGGAGGTGTCGGGCGAGGGCGCGTGGTTCCATCGCAAGCGGTGGCTGCACCTCGGCCTGCTGGCGATCATCGCGGGCAGCCTGTTCGGCTTCACGCGGCTCGCGAAGCGCAAGAAGCTGTTCATCCGGCGGCTGTCCGGCGTCGACGCGATCGAGGACGCGGTGGGGCGATCGACCGAGATGGGGCGGCCCATCCTCTACGTCACCGGCGTCGAGCAGGCGCAGAACATCGAGACGCTCGCGTCGCTGCTCATCCTCGGGCACGTCGCGCAGATCGCCGCCGAGTACGACACCGAGCTCCAGGTCGCCAACGCGTTCCCGCTCACGATGGTGATCGCCGAGGAGATCGTCCGGCAGGGGTACGCGAACGCGGGGCGCGCCGACGCGCATCGTCCCGAGAACGTCATGTTCATCACCAGCGAGCAGTTCGCGTTCGCGGCGGCCGTGAACGGGATCATCATGCGCGACCGCCCCGCGACGAACATCTACTTCGGGAAGTTCTACGCCGAGTCGCTGATGCTCGCCGAGACCGGCTTCCTCACCGGCGCGATCCAGATCGCCGGCACCGCCGAGCTCACCCAGCTGCCGTTCTTCGTGTCGGCGTGCGATCACACGCTGATGGGCGAGGAGCTGTTCGCGTGCTCGGCGTACCTCACGCGCGAGCCGAACCAGATGGCGCTCGTCAAGGCGGGCGACGTGATGAAGGTCGTGATCGCGGTGCTCGTCGTGGCGTTCACGGTGTTCGCGACGCTCGCCTCGCAGGGCATCGTGCCGTTCACCCGGTTCTCGATCGAGGACCTCCTGCCGTGAAGAAGACCTTGCCCGTCTTCCTCGGCATGCTCGTCGGCATCTACGCCGTCGTCGAGTACTTCATCCCGCACCACGCTGTGCGTGGGATCTCGACCCACGTGTTCGAGTGGGGCTCGATCGTGGCCGCGTCGGCCTACGTGATCGGCGGCGTCAACCTCGTGCAGGTGACGTGGCCCAAGATCCGCCGGCGCGAGCAGGACTGGCCGTACAAGGTGGTGCTGCTCGGCTCGGCCGTGGTGATGCTGCTGATCGCGCTGCCGCTGCGCGCGTGCTCCGACGCCGTGCCGGGGACGGCGACGATCACGCGCCAGGACGCCGCGGCCGCGGCGCGGCACGTGGCGATCGTCGAGCTCGAGGCGCCCGCCGACGTGCTGATCAAGGTCGCGGGCACGTCGACGACGGCGACCGCGACCCCGCGGGTCGAGGTCGCGCCCGGCAAGGTCGAGATCAAGAGCGGCCGGCGCGTGGTCGGCTACGAGGCGTTCGCGACCACGGTCGACGTCGCCGCGGGCGACGTCGTCCACGTCTCGACGGACCCCGCGATGGTGTGGGGCACCGACGGCCGCGCGCGGACGTGGGTGTTCGATCACGTGTTCGGCCCGTGCAACGCGACGATGTTCGCGCTGCTCGCGTTCTTCGTCGCGTCGGCGGCGTTCCGCGCGTTCCGCGCGCGCAACTTCGAGGCGGGCCTCCTGCTCGGCTCCGCGATCATCGTGCTGCTCGCCCGCGCGCCGATGGGGCGCGCGATCGCGGGCTGGCTGCCCGACCTCGCGCAGTGGATCCTCGACATCCCGTCGAACGGCAGCCGGCGGGCGATCATGATGGGCGCCGCGGTCGGCGCGATCGCGACCGGCCTGCGCGTGATCCTCGGCATCGAGCGCTCGCACCTCGGCGGTGAAGAGTGAGCGAGCTGCCCACGCACTGGAGCGATCGGCTCGGGCGCATCGATCGCCGGTGGATCTTCCTCGTCATGGGGCTCGCGATCGTGCTGCCGCTCTACCTGCCGCTCGGCCTGCCCATCAAGGCGTCGCCGATGACGAAGGCCGCGTTCGACACCGTCGAGAACCTCCACGAGGGCGACGTCGTGTTCGTGTCGATGGACCTCGACCCCGCGTCGACCGCCGAGCTCGAGCCGTACTACCGCGCGGTGATCCTCCAGCTCAAGCGCAAGCACGTGCGCCTCGCGTTCGCGACCCTGTGGTACCAGGCGCCGCCGCTGGTCGAGCGCTGGCTGCGCGAGACCGTCGACGAGCCGCTCGCGCCGGCGGGCACCGAGGGCTACGCCGGCCTCCCCGATCGCGCCTACGTGCGCAACGTCGACTACATCAACCTCGGGTTCCGCGAGGGCCGCGAGAACGTGATGCTCGGCATGGGCGCGGACCTCGCGCGCACGTTCGACGGCAAGACCGAGGACGGCGTGCCCCTCGAGCAGATCCCGTGGATGGCCAACATCCACGGGCTCGCCGACTTCAAGCTGATGGTGCTCGTGTCGGCGGGCGCGCCCGGCGCGAAGGAGTACGTGCAGTACGTGCAGAACCGCTACGCGCTGAAGATGGTCGCGGTGACCACCTCGGTGTCGGTCACCGATCTGGCGCCGTACTTCCAGGCCGGCCAGCTGCTCGGCCTGGTGCCGGGGCTGTCGGGCTCGGCGGAGTACGAGATCCTCGTCGGCAAGCCGGCGCTCGGCGTGGCCGGCGCGAACGTGCTCAACGCCGGGCACGGCGTCGTCATCCTCGCCATCCTGCTCGGCAACGCCGCGTACTTCGCCGGCAAGCGTCGCAAGAAGCGGATGAAGCCATGACCGAGCTCGCGACCAGCGAGATCGTCGGCGCGTGGGTCGGCATCTTCCTCACGATCGCGGTGCTGTCGTTCCTCTACGGCGACAACCCGTTCTACAAGTTCGCCGAGCACCTGTTCGTCGGCGTGTCGATCGGCTACGTGGTCGTCGTCCAGTTCCGCGACAACTTCATCACCAAGGTGGAGCGCGGCCTGACGTGGTGGGACGTCGTCCCGCTCGTGCTCGTGCTGCTGATGTACGTGAAGTTCGCGTTCAAGAAGCTCGCGTGGACCGGGCGGTTTCCGCTGGCGTTCGTCGTCGCGCTGTACGCGGGACAGTCCGTGGTCGGGCTCGTCGGATCGGATCTCGGCGATCAGATCAAGGTCGCGGCGACGTCGCTGCGCGTGGACCGGGTCGATCTCAACACCGCGCCGCCGAACAAGCTGTCGTCGCTGGCGGGCATCTCCCCGACGGTCGCGACCAAGCTCGCCGCCGAGCGCGCGCGCGCGCCGTTCGCGAGCCTCGACGACGCGCTGTCGCGGCCGAGCCTGACGCCCAGCGAGCGCGACGACCTCGCGGCCGAGCGCGGCCCGATCGTCGGCCTCGACGCCCGCGCGTCGGTCGCGCCCGACGAGGTCGACTGGTTCGGCGTCGCGTCGCAGGTGCTCCTGCTCCTCGCGCTGCTGTCGGGGCTGCTCTACTTCTACTTCTCCGTCGCGCACAAGGGCGCGGTCGGCAAGGTGTCGCGGTTCGGCGTGTGGATGCTCATGATCGGGTTCGGCGCGAGCTTCGGCTTCACCGTGCAGGGGCGCATCGCGCTCGCGATCGGCCGCGCGCAGGACGTCCGCGGGAAGTTCATGAGCGAGGCCGACGCGGCCCACGTGCACGGCGAGCTCGCGGCGATCGTCTCGGCGGTGATCGTCATCGCGGGGATCGCCTGGTGGGAGCGACGGGCGCGGCGGGCGCGTGGTGGCGCGCCGGCGCCCGACGCGGCAGGCTAGGTCACGTGAGCTGGGAGCGCATGGTCGGCTGGCGCTACCTCTACGGAGGCAAGCGCGATCGCCTGCTGCTGAGGCTCGCGCTGGGTGCGCTGGTGGTGACCGGGCTCGGGCTCGGGGCGCTGGTCGTCACCGACGGGACCAACGCGATCGCGGTGGCGGTCGTGATCGTCGGGATCCTGGCGACCGCGACCCTGGCGCTGCTGGCGATGTTCTCGGTGTTCGTCAGCGTGTCGGTGCTCGGCGTCGCGCTCGGGGTCTGCGCGCTCACGGTGGTGCTCGCGGTGACGACCGGGTTTCAGAAGGAGTTCCGCGACAAGGTGCTCGGCGTCAACGCGCACGTGATCGTCCTCAAGACGCAGTCGACGTTCGCCGAGTACCCCGACGTGATGAGGACGGCGCGCGCGATCGATCCCGACGTGGTCGCCGTCCAGCCGTTCATCTTCGCCGAGATGCTGGTGACGCGCGGCAAGGGCGAGCTGTCGGGCGTCGCCATCAAGGGCATCGATCCGAAGCTCGTCCGCGGCGTGCTCGATCTCGACGAGCACATGATCGTCGGCTCGATCGACACGCTCGAGGATCGATCGGGTGAGCCGCCGATCATCATGGGCAAGGAGCTCGCGCACAAGCTCAAGGCGAAGGTCGGCGATCACGTCACCGTCGTGGTGCCGCTGTCGAACCTCGACCTCAAGCACGTCCGCGCGACGGCGCCGCGCACGAAGCGGTTCCGCGTGACCGGCATCTTCTACAGCGGGTTCGACGAGTATGACCGCCGGCTGATGTACGCGTCGCTGCGCGACATCCAGGAGCTCGTCGGTCGCGGCGATCAGGTGATGGGGGTCGAGCTCAAGCTGCGCGACCCCGATCGCGCCCAGGAGATCGCGGTGCGGCTCGGCAAGGCGCTCGGTGGGGCGCCGTATCAGGTCCAGGACTGGTACGAGCTCAACGAGAACCTGTTCGCGGCGCAGAAGCTCCAGAAGGTCGTGCTCGTCATCATCCTGACGCTCATCATCGTGGTCGCCGCGGTGAACATGGTGTCGGCGCTGGCGATGATGGTGACCGACAAGACCCGCGAGATCGCCATCCTCAAGTCGATGGGGGGCGCGTCGGGCAACGTCGCCAACGTGTTCGTCACGGTCGGCCTGGTGATCGGCGGCGCCGGCACCGTGGTCGGCGTCGCGCTCGGCCTGGTCATCTGCGCGGTGATGAGCGCGTACGGCTTGCCCCTCGACTCGAAGATCTACCTGATCGATCGCCTGCCGATCGAGGTGCGGCCGATCGAGGTGCTGCTCGTCGGCAGCATCACGATGCTGATCAGCATGCTCGCGACGATCGTCCCGGCGGTCGCGGCCAGCGCGCAGCGGCCGGTCGAAGGTCTACGTCACTAGAAATGCAACTGGAGTTGCAATATTGCAACTCTAGCTGCAGTGGCGAGATGGAAGCTCGAGTAGCCACCGAACGATCACGAGGAGTTACGAGGACGCGACCTGGCGCGCCGCTTGTACATGTAGGTGACATGCGCACGCTGACCTCCCTCCTCGCTGTCGCCGTCCTCTCGTTCGCCGCCTGCGCGACCACCGGTACGGGCGACGAGGTCTCGGACGTCGAGGGCGAGAGCGCGACGACCGGCAAGCTCGACCTCTGGCAGGCCACGGACGGTCAGTGGCACTTCCACCTCAAGAGCGGCAACGGCGCGATCCTGCTGACGTCGGAGGCCTACACCTCGCGCACCGGCGCGATCACCGGCGCGCTGTCGACCCTCGACAACGGCGTCGACCCCGCGCAGTACGCGCTCGCCCCCGCGGCCCACGGCTACGTCCTTCACCTCGTCGCTGGAAACAACGCGGTGATCGGCGTCTCCGAGGTCTACGCGACCAGGTCGAGCGCGACCCGGGCGGTCGCCAGCTGCGTGCGGGCGACGACGAGCTACCTCGACCGGCGCGAGGCGGTCACCACCGGGGCGCGCGTCACCGTCGAGGCGGGCGAGTCGGGTCAGTTCCACTTCAACGTGTTCGCCAAGAACGGCCAGATCGTCGTGTCGTCGGAGCGCTACGCCACCGAGGCCGCGGCGTACAACGGCGCGTTCGCGGTGCAGGCCGCGGGGCAGGCCGCGGCGGGGTACACGGTGAAGCAGGCCGCCTCGGGCACCTGGTACTTCACCATCGCCGCACCGAACGGCGAGATCGTCGGGACCAGCCAGCAGTACACGACGCAGAGCTCGGCGAAGGCGGCCGTCACCGCGGTGACCAACCTGCTGCCGACCATCACGGTGCTCTGAGCACACGAGTTCCTGGGAGGGAAACCACCAACAAATCGGGCGGTGATCACTGGGGAGTGGTCACCGCCCGACGCGTTTTCGGCGCGGCGCATGGCGTGACGGCGCTGCCCGATGCAGAGTCTGGCCTTGCGATACGAAGTACAGATCGGCTGGCGCTACCTCTACGCGGGGACGCGAGACCGTGCGGGGGGCCTGATGCTCCTGCTCGCCGGTGGCGGGATCGTCGCCGCGCTCGTCGGGATCCTGGTCCTGTGGCGGGGCAGCAGCGACCTCGCCGATACCGTCGGCACGGTCATGGTGCTCGGCGGGATCCTGGCGACGGTCGTGTTCGGCCTGCTGTCGATCTTCAGCGTGTTCACCGCGGTGTCGGTGCTCGGCGTCGCGTTCGGGGTGGCGGCGCTCACGATCGTGCTGGCCGTCACGACCGGGTTCCAGCAGCAGTTCCGCGAGAAGGTGCTCGGCGTCAACGCGCACGTGATCGTCACCGAGGCCCAGGGCGGGGTCTACACCGGCTTCCCCGACGTGATCGAGGCCGCCAAGAACATCGACCCCGACGTCATCGCCGTGCAGCCGTTCGTGCTCTCGGAGATGCTCGCGACCCGCGGCAAGGGGCAGCTCTCCGGCGTGCTCATCAAGGGCATCGATCCCAAGCTCGTCCGCGACGTGCTCGATCTCCAGAAGCACATGATCGACGGCGGCTCGGTCGACGCGCTCGCGGCCCGGTGCGCCCCCGACGACAAGACCTGCCTGTCACCGATCATCATGGGCATCGAGCTCGCGCGCAAGCTGCACGCGAAGGTCGGCGACCGGCTCACCGTGGTGGTGCCACTGTCGAACATCGACATCAAGACCCTGCAGGCGAGCGCGCCGAAGACCCACTTCTTCCGCGTCGCCGGCATCTTCCACAGCGGGTTCGACGAGTACGACCGCCGGCTGATGTACGCGGCGATCGAGGATCTCGCCGCCGACGGCAACTTCGTCGCGGCGGGCGTCGAGATGAAGGTCCGCGACATCTCGCGCGCGGCCGACATCGCCGCGAAGCTCGATCGCGCGCTCATCGACGGCAACTACAAGGTCCAGGACTGGTACGCGCTGAACGAGAACCTGTTCACCGCGCTCAAGCTGCAGAAGGTCGTGCTCGTGATCCTGCTGACGCTGATCATCATCGTCGCCGCGGTCAACATGGTGTCGGCGCTGACGATGATGGTGACCGACAAGACCCGCGAGGTCGCGATCATGAAGTCGATGGGCGCGACCTCGGGCAGCGTCGCGCAGATCTTCCAGGTCGTCGGCATCGCGATCGGTGGTGTCGGGACGCTCGCCGGGGTGTCGCTCGGGCTCGCCGTGTGCCACGTCGCCGGGCGGTTCGGCTTCCACCTCGATCCGACCGTCTACCTGATCGATCGGCTGCCGATCCAGGTGCGCCCGTTCGAGGTGCTGCTCGTCGCCGGGATCACGATGGTCATCTCGGTCGTCGCGACCATCTGGCCGGCGGCGTCGGCGTCGGCGATGCGCCCCGTCGAGGGTCTCCGCTACGATTAGCAGTCGCGCAGCTTTAGTTGCATATTTGCAACTCGAATTTACTTCGTAACGTGGCTACTCGAGCAGTCACCGAATGATTTCAACGGGGTAGCGATGCCTACATTGGCGCGCGACTTGTAGTAGTCGCGGTCATCAAGATGCGCACCCTTCACTCGCTGGTCACCGTCCTCGCTCTCTCGTTCTCGACCCTCGGCGGCTGCGCCACCACCGGCGCTTATGACGACGTCGCGACCGCCGAGGACGAGGCCGCGTCGGCCGGCAAGCTCGCGCTGTGGCAGGCCAACGACGGTCAGTGGCACTTCCACCTCAAGAGTGGCAACGGCGCGATCCTGCTGACGTCGGAGGCGTACACGTCGCGCACCGGCGCGATCAACGGCGCGCTGTCCACGCTCGACAACGGCGTGGACCCCGCGCAGTACAAGCTGTCGCCCGCCACCCATGGCTACGTGCTGCACCTCGTCGCTGGAAACAACGAGGTGATCAGCTTCTCCCAGGTGTACGCGACCAGGTCGAGCGCGACGCGCGCCATCACCAGCTGCGTGCGGGCGACGACGAGCTACCTCGACAAGCGCGAGGCGGTCACCACCGGCGCGCGCGTCGCGGTCGAGCAGGGCGCCGAGTCGGGCCAGTTCCACTTCAACATGTTCGCGAAGAACGGCCAGATCGTCGTGTCGTCGGAGAGCTACACGACCGAGGCCGCGGCGTACAACGGCGCGTTCGCGGTGCAGGCCGAGGGCCAGGCCGCCAGCGCGTACACCGTCAAGGCGAACGCGGCGGGCACGGGCTTCTACTTCACCGTGAAGGCGAACAACGGTCAGATCATCGGCACCAGCCAGCAGTACACGACGCGCGCGAGCGCCGAGACCGCGGTGACCGCGACGATGACGCTGATGCCGCAGATCTCCGTCCTCTGAGTTCGCGTCTGCTAGATTCCGCGGAGCCATGATCAAGAAGCTTCGCGTGGGAGTGCTCGGTGCGACCGGCATGGTCGGCCAGCGCTTCGTCTCGCTCCTCGCCGATCACCCGTGGTTCGAGTGCACGCTCGTCGCCGCGAGCCCCGGTTCAGCCGGCAAGTCGTACGCCGACGCGGTCGCCGGGCGCTGGACGCTGAGCGCGCCGATCCCACCGGCGATCGCCCGGCTCGTCGTCGCCGACGCCAGCGACGTCGCGGGCAACGCGAGCCAGTGCGACTTCGTGTTCTGCGCCGTCGACATGGCCAAGGACGTGACCGCGCAGCTCGAGGACGCGTACGCGCGCGCGGAGACGCCGGTGGTGTCGAACAACTCGGCGCATCGCTGGACGCCCGACGTGCCGATGATGGTGCCGGAGATAAACTCCGAGCACGTGGCGGTCATCGAGGCGCAGCGTCGCCGGCTCGGCACCACGCGCGGGTTCGTCGCGGTGAAGCCGAACTGCTCGATCCAGAGCTACGTGCCGGCGATCCATCCGCTGCGCGCGTTCCGGCCGACCAAGATCGCGGTGTGCACGTACCAGGCGATCTCCGGCGCCGGCAAGACGTTCGAGAGCTGGCCCGAGATGGTCGACAACGTGATCCCCTTCATCAAGGGCGAGGAGGAGAAGAGCGAGCAGGAGCCGCTCAAGATCTGGGGATCGATCGTCGACGGCAAGATCGTCGCCGCGACGTCCCCGGTGATCACCGCGCAGTGCCTCCGCGTACCGGTCTCCGACGGGCACATGGCCGCGGTGTCGGTCGCGTTCGAGAAGCCGCCGACGCGCGAGCAGATCCTCGAGGCGTGGCGCGGCTACGGCGGCATGCCGCAGGCGCGCCACCTGCCGAGCGCGCCGACGCCGTTCTTGCACTACTTCGACGAGGACAACCGTCCGCAGACGCGGCTCGACCGCGACGCCGGCGCTGGCCAGGCGATCTCGATCGGCCGGCTGCGACCGGATCCGGTGTTCGACTGGAAGTTCGTCGCGCTGTCGCACAACACGGTGCGCGGTGCCGCGGGTGGCGCGGTGCTGACCGCCGAGCTGCTGGCGGACGGCGGCTTCATCACCGCGAAGTGAGCGCGGCGAGGTCGCGTCAGGGAATGGCGTCGATCACCATGGCCGAGCGGCCATCGGAGACGGTGTCCACCGTGGCCGTCAGCTCGAGCGTCATGCCGACGACGTCGGCGGGGCCGGTCACGTCGAGGATGACGAGATCGCCGAGCCGCAACCAGTGGTCGTCCTCGCGCAGGAGGCGCGCGTTGGTCAGCGCCAGGCTGGTCTTGCCCATCGGCTTGGTGGGCGAGCTCGCGTCGTACACCAGGACGATGCCGTCGGGGCCGGCGGGCTCGTCGGACCAGATCCGGGCGGCGACCCAGACGTGCCATCCACCCTGAGGGCCGTGCTGGAGCTCGAGCTGGGCACCGGTGGGCGCGAGCGGCGCGAACGCGTCGACGCCCGTGCCGAGCTCGATCCGGGTGATCGAGGCGGGCGCTGGTTGGGGATCCGATCCGCAGGCGGCGAGCAGGACCAACACGACAGAACGCACGCGCACTCCATAGCACCGGCGAGCTAGACTTTCAGCATGCATCGCGTCGCGCTGGTCTCGGGCCTCCTCGCAAGCCTCCTGTCGAGCCTCTCGGCGTGTGATCACGCCGACGACAGCGTCGGCGCGACGCCGGACGCGTCCGCGTGCGTCGGGCTGCCCGTCGCCGGACCGTCGCCGCGCGGCGAGGTCGCTGGTGTGATCGACGCCACACGCGACCGGTTCGTCGTGTTCGGCGGCAACGTGGCCGCGCCGGTCAACTGCATGCCGATGACCGACATCGTCGACGAGGTCTGGGCGTTCGATCTCGCGTGCGGGGCGTGGCAACGGCTGACGCCGACCGGCGGCCCCGGGCCGCGGGCCCGGCACGCCGTCGCGCTCGACGCGACGCACGACCGGATGCTGGTGTTCGGCGGGCGCACGCACCCCGGCTCGACCTACACCAACTACGCCGACGTGTGGAGCTACGATCTGGCGACCGACGCGTGGACCGCGGTGTCCACGACCGGCACCGGCCCGAGCCCGCGCTCGTCGGCGACCGCCGTGTACGACGCCACGCACGACCGGCTGCTGGTGTTCGGTGGCAACACGTCGACGAGCGGGCTCGTGCTCACCGGCACCAACGACCTGTGGTCGCTCGATCTGGCGACCGGCGCGTGGACCGCGATCACGGCGCCGAATCCGCCGTCGCCGCGGCTGTTCCACGCGGCCGCGATCGTCGGTGGCGACATGGTCGTGTACGGCGGGACGCCGTCGTTCGATGGGCCGTTCCTCGACGACGCGTTCGCGCTCGATCTGGCCTCGACCACGTGGCGTCCGATCGCCGGCTCGGGGCCGGGCGCGCGGTTCGGCAGCGTCCTCGTCGCCAGCGGCACCACGGCGGTGGCGATCGGAGGGCACGACGGCACGGCGCTCGGCAATCGCAACGACGCCTGGTCGCTGGCGCCGTCGACCGGGGCCTGGCAGCAGCTCCGGCCCGGCGACACGCTGCATGGCACCGGCGCCGCGTGTAGCTTCCCGCCGGACTTCACGATCCCCGAGGCCAACAGCCCCGAGCGCCGCTACGCGTTCGCGGCGGCCTCGACGGCCACCGATCTGTGGATCTTCGGTGGCAAGACCGACTGCGGCGTCGTCAACGACGTGTGGCGGCTCGACGGCAGCACCGCGACCTGGCAGCTCGTGCGTCCCGCGACCGGCGGCGAGGCGTGCAACCGGACGGGCAACACCGCCTGCACGACGCTCTGCTACTGAGCTACTGAGCTACTGAGCTACTGAGCGCCCGCGCTCACGATCGGCGGCGGCGACGCACGAGCGCGCCGACGATGCCGAGCATCACGAGCCCGCTCGCGCCGCTCGTCGTCGCGCAGCCGCCGTCGACCGACCCGGGGCTCTGCGGATTGGTGCCGGCGTCCGGCCCGGTCGGTGGGGCATCGGTCGTGCCCGCGTCGGGCGCGCTGGCCGACAGCACGATGTCGGCGCAGTTGAAGTACACGTCGTTGCTCGCCACGTCGGTCGTGTACGGCGGCGCGTCGGTCATGA
>JAPLLF010000553.1 GCA_026387715.1 Pseudomonadota bacterium | reverse complement strand
ACGGCGGGCGCACCAACCACGACGACCGCCACGACGACCTTGACCTACACCGGAGACTCGCTCATCCCGAGCGAGGTCGTCGACGTGCGGGATGCTGGCACGTCGCGGTCGACGTACACGCAGTCCGACGGCGGCCGCACCGTCGACATCAGTGTCGACGACAACGACGACGGCGTCATCGACACCACGATCCACGAGATCTACGACGCCGACCGCCAGTTGCTCGCCGAGGATGACTCGGCGATGGGCGTGGTCAACTTCCGCCTGCGCCAGACGTACGACAATCGCGGCGCCGAGTTGACGTACGGCCTGGACTTCGACGGCGCCTACCCGCTCGACGTCTCGGAGACCACCGTGTACGCCGGCGGCATGCGCGCGAGCCGGGCCGCCATCAGCCCGTCGGGCATGTTCAACGACGCTGCCTACACCGAGACGTGGAAGGACACCTGCGTGGCCGCCGTGCCGCGGAGCGCGTCGTCCCGCGGTCGCGTCGATGTGCGCACCCTCCAGGACCGAGGCCATCGGTTCCGATCGCCAGCGCAGCGCTGACCTCGGCGCAGACGCCGAGATCATGGCACCTCCGCTCGCGCTCGACCTCGGACCCTCTCAGAATCGACGCATGCTCCCTCCGCGGCGTTGGTTGATTTCTGGAGTCATCGGGTTGGGTCTGCCGTTCGCGGGTCTCGCCACCGCGCGCACCCTTCCCACGATCCACGCGACGCTCGTCGAGAAGAGCCATGCCGTCGAGGTGACGCTCGGCGCCGACAACGTCGCGACGTGGACGATCCGTCGTGACTTCATCAACGGCGCCACGACGCCCGACACGGCGACGTTCATTTTCGAGCTTCCCGACGGTGGCGTGATGACGTCGCTGCGCGTGCGCGAGGGCACGCAACCGTGGCGAACGGCGACACTCGCGGCGAGCGCGCCGAAGGGTTCGAGGATCGACGCACCGACGGTGACCGTCACGCTCGACGACGCGTGGCGGGCGATCGTGTTCGTCGACTCGATCACCCCGAGCCTCACGACGACCCTCGAGTACACGGTCGTCGGCCCGGCCCAGTACGTCGACGGGCGCGACTGGCTGATCTACCCGCGCGCCGACCACGACGACCTCGAGGACGACGTCGTCGTCGCGGCGCCGGCGATCACGGTGCGCTCGACGCAGGCGATCACGATCGATGGCAAGCCGGCCAGCGCCGGCGTGCCCGTCGTGATCGATCCGCGCGAGCGCTCGAACACCTTCGAGATCGGGCTCGATCGCGCACCCATCCGGGGAACCTGGATCGGGCGTTTCGGCCGCGCGATCGCGTCGAACCGGCACGCCCTCGCGCGCCTCGAGATCGACGTGACGACGAGGCTCTCGACGCTCCCCGTCCGCGCACAGATCGTGTTCGCCGTCGACGCATCGTATTCGATGACGACCGCGGGGATCGCCGCGCAACTCGGGCTGATCCGCGCGTACCTCACCCACGTCCCCGACGCCGAGGTCGAGATCCTCGCATATCGCCGCACCGCGCAGCGGGTCTTCGGTTCGTTCCTCCCGGCGAAGGAGGTCGCCGCGAGGCTCGCGGCCGACAGCGCCGCGTTCGCGCTCGGCAACGGCAGCGCGCTCGACGACGCGATCGCGCAAGCGATCACGCTCCTCGCCGATCGCCAGGGTCCGCGACGGCTCGTGCTCGCGACCGACACGCAGCTACGCTCGAGCCTCGCGACGCCCGCACTCGTCAAGCAACTCGCCGCGCTACCGCGCGACGTGATCGTGCACGTCGTCGAACCGGCGCGAGACGACAGGCCCCCGACCATCACGCGCGCCGACGACGCAACGCTCGCGAAGCTCGTCGACGGACACCATGGGATCTACGCGCGAACGACAGGCTTCGGCAGCGAGCGCCCCACGGACGCCGCGATCGCGCTCGCGCTCGTCCGCCCGCTGCGCATCGAGCGTCTGACGCTCGTCGGCGCGAAGCTCGAGGACGGGCGCACGTCGCTCGGCGAGGGCGAGGGTCTCCGTGTCGTCACGCTCGGCGCGACCGCCCCGACGAGCGCGACGATCAGCGGCAAGTTATGGAACGACTCGATTCGTCTCGACGTCGCCGCCACGCGCGCGTTCGACCAGCGCACCGCGACGCTCCTCTGGGGCGCCTACGATCTCGCCGGGCTCACCAAGGACGAGGAGAAGTCGCTCGCCGCGCTCGCCAAGGGCGTCACGGACCACACCTCCCTGTTCGTCGTCGGACGCACCACGCCAAGATCGTTCTACGACATGGTGTCGACCGGCGGCCGACGATTTCCGGGTGGCGGTCGCCGTTCCGCCGTCGCGACGATCACGACCATCAGCTCTTCGCTGCCACCCCCAGATCTCCATGGGCTCGTCGATGGCAGGGCGTGCTACGCCGCGCATCCGAGGGCCGCGGTCGAGCTCGCCGTCGAGCTGACGGGCGACGAGATCGTCGACGTGACGATCATCGGAACGGAATCACCGCTCGCCGATTGCCTCGTCGAGACATTCTGGTCTGCGCGCGCGACGAGCACGTTCCGCACGGCGCACGTCGTCTACTGAGCAGCGCCCCCGCCCGTTCCCTGGACCGCGAGTCTCGTGAGAGGTGAGGTGAAGCTTGGTGCGTCGGAGCGCGTGAGCGTCACTGACGAGGTAGGTCGCGGTGCCGCGCGGAACCCGAACTGGGAGTAGCATGCACGTATGACGCGATTTGCTGCGATCCTGGTATTCAGCTTTGCCGGGCTCACGCTCGGTCATGCGGACTCAACCAAACCGAAGCCCGCACCTGCCTCACTCGAGGGTGCGTACACCTGTCAGTTCGAGCTCAAGAACAGCAGCCTGCCGATGCCGATCGCCGCGCAACCGTGCGCGATCTCCAAGCTCGCCAATGGCCTTCAGCTGGCGATGCTGGGCGGGCCCAAACGACTGCGCGGCATGATCGTCGCGAATCCGAAGGGATTCCACCTCGACGGAAAGTTCGAGTGTCCCGACGGGGACTGTGACGAGAAGACGGCCGGAGACTTCGTTCGCCAGCCGGACGGCTCCTTCATCGGGAGTGTGCCGACCAACGGTCGAACCCTCCAGGTGATCGTCAGTCACGCATCCTGAGCGTTTCGCGATGTCTGGCCGCGAAAGTCTCCCTAGAAGTTTGGTGTTTTTTGGTTGTCGTCGACGACGACGTTTGATCTGATCAGCGAATGACGCTGGGCAAGTCCCCGACCACCG